>CABMDX010000001.1 GCA_902385025.1 uncultured archaeon
CGACAGAACGAGGCAATGGATTGGCAGATCGACCCTTATGTGGGCTCAAGGAAGGAGAGATCAGGATTGAGGAGGCTGCGAACGGATAAAAGACTTCGACGAAGACTATTTCTGTTCATGAATCCAAAACATGGGATAGAGGAAAAGGAATGGCAGAGGATGTAGTCGGCCAAAGATATGATCCTGAGAAGAACCAGCTTCCCTACGGCGCTGCGGTGGATATCAAAGGCAATATAGTCTGGGCAATAACCAAAGAGGAAGCTCTCGCAACCAGGGAACGAATCAAGAAGGCTTTCCATAAAAAATGAAACAGGTAGCTATTGATTCTGACATTTTCTTTTTTTCCGTAGGTCAGGATAAAAGAGATAGAAATGTGCGTCTGGCCACCAGCCTTCTGGAGCACATCGACAATCATCCGAATCTTGAACTCTGTGTTCCATTTTCCGTCTTGGCTGAAACAGTCTTCAAGACCATAACCGCGGAGAAGGAAAGCAAAGACCCGCAAAAGCTGGAGCTACATAAAATGCTAGCCGCTAATCAGGATGGGACAGCACACCAGAGGTAGATCGACTGGCTGGAATGCGAGCTACACAGTCTAACGGAGGAAGGGACTAAGTGACTGTCGATCCAGCATTGATCATCAGTACATTAGCTTTAGTATTCACAATATTGAGTTTTTGGTGGATGAATTGGCGGATGGGTCACTTGATGGTCAGCGGACCGAGATCTTATGCCGCAAAAGGTTCAATCGAAGAGCGACTAATACTCAGATTTCCTTTTATTTTTTTTAATGATGGCCCAATGCCAATTATTGTGCAAAATTTGAGATTGATTTTTGTCGATGAAAAAGACGCGCGTCCACTTGGATTTACTGCTACAGTAAAAAAGATTAAGACTGGAGAGAATCAAGATCGAGATTTAGCCACCCAATTTCCGGTTCATGGGAGAGAAGCATTATTATTAATATGTGAATTTCAAAGAATACCCGGTGGTATGTTGTTTGAAGCAAAAAAATATCATATGGAGTTGCAGGCGTTACTTGGTAAAAGCCAGAAATGGAAAGGAATTCTAAATTTCACGGTAAATGTTTCTGAGACAAGTATAAAGTCTATAAATCAAGTTTTTATTAGCTATGATAACATGATCGAAGAGTAGCAACATGTTCGCATATAACTGCTTGATAAATTGAGAAGACGAAACTGTAGATCAAGAGGTAAGCCTGGGACAGACCAGACGATATCGACAGAGATGAATCTGGATTGTCGTATTCGTAAGCACGGTACTGCACAGGCAGCAGCCCGGACGAGCCACGATAGGACGATGCGGCAGCGACAAGCGGATTGACAGGCGGGTAAGTTGACTTTGAATCCATCACATTGATAACACATAAGCTCCAATACCCCTTCTCAGGGGTTGCAGAATTTGCTAAACGGCTTCATTCCCGCCTTCGAGCTGTCAGTCGTCTCCCGGCACATAACCTACCGCAAGTGGCGCACCTTCCTCTCCGTAGGAGCTGTGGCTCTGGCAGTGGGCATTTCCATCGTTTTCATTTCCATCCAGAACGGCTTCTCTGATTTTCTCTTTGATATCGTCTTTCGATTCCTTCCGCATGTCACCGTCAGCCCGGTGGAGGGCGAAAGCTACCTGCACCTCTACCACAGCATAGTAGATGCTGCCTGGACTCTGCCAGGCGTGCTCGGCGTCTCGCCCACCCTGGCAGCCACAGCCACCCTGGCCTACAAAGATAAGGCAGAAAACGTGGTCATGGCCGGGATCGATCCAGAGCAGGCCGATAAGATCTCCAGCATCCGCAAGTATATGGTGGAAGGAAATATCGAATCGATATTGGGTGGCAAAAGGATCGTCATGGGAGATGCGCTGGCCAAAAAGCTGAAGGTGAAGTTGGGCGACACAGTCCAGGCCAAATTTCCGGATGCCGTTCCCGTCAATCTGCTCGTCTCTGGCATATTCAGCTTCGGCTACAAGCAGGTTGATGAGGGCTTTGCTTATGTTTCTTTGGAAACCGCAAGACAATTTCTGGATGAAGGAGATGTGGTAACCTCCATTGACATCAAACTGGAGGATGCCTTTTTGGCAGAGGCCACAGCCGGAGAACTGAGGGCTCGCGGCTACAATGCCAAAGACTGGCAGCAACTCTACCCAGATATCGTCAGAACTCTGGCCTTCGAGAAAACTCAAAACGCCATAACCATGCTCTTGCTTATGATCATCGCCACATTCGGCATTGCCAGCATCATGAACATGCTGGTGGCGGAGAAGACACGTGAGATCGGAATGCTCATGGCCATGAGCACCACCCCCGCAAGCATCCGCAGGCTCTTTTTGCTGGAGAGCGGGACCCTTGGGCTAATGGGCGCAATCCTAGGCTGCGCCATCGGATTCTTGGCCTGCTTGCAGCTTCGAGGAGTGCAGATGCAAGACACCATGGGCCAGACTATGAATCTGCCAATTGCCATCAATCCCATGGACTTTATCGTCTTTACAATTCTGGCCGTCCTGCTGAGCACGATCGCTGGCTACTATCCGGCTCGAAAAGCGTCACTATTAGACCCTGTGATAGCCCTGAAAGGATGATGAGGGTAGCCATGTTCGAGCTTGAAATAGCCAGGAGGCATATCACATCCGACCCCAAGACGGCGCTCTTCACGGTGACGGCCGTGGCCTTGGCCATCGGTGTGATAGTAGTCATGATGGGCATCAATGAAGGCTATAAAAGCGACCTCACTGCAAGCCTTGTAGAGAATAATCCGCATTTGACTATCAGCCCCAAGGAGAACGAGGATTACATCACCCTATATCGAACCATCTCTGCCATCATCCAGAGCTTCCCCGGGGTTTCTGCTGTCTCTCCCCGTTTGCTGGGCAAGGCTGGAGCCAAGCACAAGGATAAGGTGCGAGGAGTGAGTTTCATAGGAGCCGATCCACTGCAGGAAGATCTCCTCATGAATGTGCAGGAGGACATGATTTGGGGCAGCTACTATGACCTTGTCTATAGAAAACGCGGGGCAGTAATCGGAACAAAACTGGCAGAGGACCTGGAGCTTCGGGCTGGCCAGC
>CABMDX010000002.1 GCA_902385025.1 uncultured archaeon
CCTCCGTGAGCCTGCAGGTTACCTTCTCCTCACTCCTGTAGGCCGCCAGCCTCTGCATCAATAGATCAAAGTCCACCAGATGCCCGTCGAACTCAGGACCATCCACGCAGGCAAGCTTTGTCTCTCCACCGACCTCGACCCTGCAACTGCCGCACATACCCGTTCCGTCGATCATGATGGGGTTGAGGCTGACCAGCGTCTTGATCTTGCGGGGCCTTGTGATCTCGCTGACGTTCTTCATCATGGCCACAGGCCCTATGGCAATCACCATTCCGGGTGTCTCCCTTGCCAGCACTTCCTCCAGCAGCTCCGTGACCAGAGCATTGCGCCCGACCGAGCCGTTGTCAGTGCAAATGTCCAGCTCATCTGAGACCGACCGCATCTCTTCCTCCAGGATTATAAGCTCCTCTGTACGCGCTCCAATGATGCTGATAACCCGGTTTCCCATCTGCTTGAGCCTCTTGGCCATTGGATAAAGAACCGCAACACCCGTCCCTCCTCCTACACAGACCACAGTGCCTACATTCTCCAGCCTGGCGGGCCTGCCAAGGGGTCCCACTACATCCTCATAATAGTCGCCTTCATTGAGCATCTTGAAGAGAGCTGTGGATTTTCCTGCCACGGAAAAGATGATGGTTATCGTCCCCTTTTCCGGATTTATATCGGCCATTGTCATGGGAATGCGCTCCCCGGTTTCATTGGCCCTGAGAATTACAAATTGTCCGGCCTGCGCCTTGCGGGCGATGAGGGGCGCCTCGATCTCATTGAGAACCATCCTGCCCCCAGCCATTTCCTTTCGCCTTACTATCCTGTACATATTGCCTCAATCATTTTAAATCATAAAATTGCATGCCGGATTAAAGAAACTATCGAGAAAAATTTGTCATCATTGATGACTATCGATTCTGGCAGATCTTAAGCAGTAGAAAAAGAGGCCCGCCCCGGCACAAAAAGATTCAGCAAGATCAGCTTGTCCTGCCCTTTATTTAAGGATGATATCTCATTGGATAAAAGGAAAAAAAAAGATTGCTCAACCTTTATGCGGTCTTCATCCTGGCCGCTTCCTCCAGCCCCAGCTCTGCGATTGATGCCTCTCTCATTTTGAACTTTTGAATCTTTCCGCTTACCGTCATGGGAAAATCATCGACGAACTTGATGTACCTTGGAACCTTGAAATGCGCTATCTTTCCTTTGCAGAAGGCCTTTATCTCCTCCGCGCTCGCGCTGGCGCCCTTCTTGAGCTTGATCCAGGCCATCAGCTCCTCGCCATATTTCTTGTCCGGAACGCCTATGACCTGCACATCACTTATGGCAGGATGAGTGTAGAGAAACTCCTCGATCTCCCTCGGGTAAATATTCTCTCCGCCGCGGATCACCATGTCCTTGAGCCTGCCGGTTATCTTGCAGTAATCATCGTCATCCAGAATTCCCAGGTCTCCGGTATGCAGCCATCCTTCCTTGTCCACGCACTGATCGGTAGCTACCGGATTGTTGTAATAGCAGCGCATGATCATGTAGCCGCGAGCGCATATCTCGCCCGTCTCCCCACGGGGGACCATCTTTCCTGTCTTGGGCTCGACGATCTTCATCTCGGTGTGGGGCATGGGCCTGCCCACGGTTGAGACCCTCTGCAAAAGAGTGTCATCGGTTGAGGACATGGTGATTCCGGGCGAGGCCTCAGTCTGGCCGTAGGTAATCACCACCTCCTTCATGTTCATGAGAGTGCTGACCTTTTTCATGAACTCTATTGGGCAGGGCGAGCCAGCCATAATGCCGGTACGAAGCGAGCTGAAATCATATTTGGAGAAGTCTGGATGCTCTAGTTCCGCCACGAACATGGTGGGAACGCCGTGCACTGCTGTGCAGCGCTCCTTTTCGATGGCCGACATCACTGATACAGGATCAAAATACTCTGCCGGGAGCACCATGGTCGCACCATGTGTCATGCAGGCCATATTGGAAAGCACCATGCCAAAGCAATGATAAAACGGAACAGGTATGCACAACCGGTCCTTTTCAGTGAACTTCATGCACTCTCCAATGAAGTAGCCGTTGTTCTAAATATTGTGATGAGTTAGAACGACGCCCTTGGGAAATCCGGTCGTGCCTGAAGTATATTGAATGTTGATTGGATCATCGAAGTCCAGGCTCTCCTGCCTCTCGACCAGAGTCTCATCCGGTATCTCTTCGCCCATCTTCAGAACCTCATCCCAGGACCACATGCCAGGTTGCTTCTCACCTTTGATCATGACCGCAGTTCTGAGAAATGGCAGCTTCTCAGAGTGAATATGCCCTGGCTTGCTGTTCCTGGCCTCGGGGCAGACCTCGTAAAACATCTGCACATAGTCTGAGCTCTTGAATTTGTCCATGAGCAGCAGAGCCTGCGCCTCAGACTGGCGCAGTGCATACTCCAGTTCATGAGTTCTGTAGGCCGGATTGATATTCACCATAATGATGCCGGCCTTGGCAGTGGCAAATTGAGTGATGATCCATTCAGCTATGTTCGTGGCCCAGATAGCCAGGCGATCGCCTTTCTTCAGACCCAGGGCCATAAAGCCCTTCGCTGCGCGGTTGAGCTCCTGCTGTAGCTCGCGATATGTATAGCGCATTCCCTGATGAAGCGATACTATCGCATCGTTATCCGGATACGCCTGGGCGATCTCGTCGAACATTTCACCGATGGTCTTTCCAATGAGCGGTTTCTCTGAGCCGCGAAACGCATAGCTGTGGGTGACTTTGCCTGGCATGAGAGTGCGTGTCAATCGTTAAAGTGATATAATAGTATCTGAAGCTAAGTTTGAAGGGAGTTCATCATTATCAATGCTAAATAAAAAATATCCCCGAAAAGCCAATTATATTTTTCCATGCTGCATCTTTATAAGCCATGCAATTTTTCTTAATCTCACTTTCCTATTATGAGTTTTTCATACCTATTTTGATCGAAATCCAGAAAATGATTTTTATTCAAGTATGCTAAATGCGATCATAAATTTTCATAACTATTATGAATAGATCTCAAATACCTATAAATTTAAACTTTGGGATGTAGCTGTTCAAGGAGGCTAAGCAAATGCCAGTACAAACGAAGACAAAAGACGATGTATTTGAGGCAATTGATAAGTATAATGTCAGATTTGTTCGATTTTGGTTTACAGATATTCTCGGATTCCCAAAGAGCTTCGCAGTCAATACCAACGAGCTTGAGGGAGCCTTTTCCGAAGGCATGGGATTCGACGGCTCCTCAATCGAGGGCTTTTCTCAGATCCATGAAAGCGATATGGTCTTCAAGCCAGACCCATCCACATTCAAGATTGTCCCCTGGAGACAGCAGGAGAATGCAGTTGCCAGGATGTTCGGCGACATATTGAACCCTGACGGCTCCCCGTATGAGGGCGATCCAAGACAGGTCCTGAAGAGGAACCTCTCTCGCATCAAGGATAAGGGCTATACCTTCTACACCGGCCCGGAGCTGGAGTTCTTCTACTTCAAGAACGATCAGGGCACAGAGGTTCTGGATAAGGGCGGCTACTTCGATCTGACAACCCTCGACGCAGCATCGGATCTTCGCCGGGACACCGTCCTGGCACTGGATGCCATGGGAATCGATGTCGAGTTCAGCCATCATGAGGTAGCACCCTCCCAGCACGAGATAGACCTCCGATATAACGATGCACTTGCAATGGCAGATACCGTTATGACCTACAAGATCACCGTCAAGGAGATCGCTCACAGGTACGGCTACCATGCCAGCTTCATGCCCAAGCCCATCTTTGGCCAGAACGGCTCGGGAATGCACGTTCACCAGTCTCTCTTCCAGGGCAAGAAGAATATCATGTACAGCGCCGGAGACTCCTTCCACCTGTCTGATGACGGCAGGAATTACATTGCAGGCCTGCTCAAGCACGCACCCGAGATCACAGCTGTCACCAATCAGTGGATCAACTCCTACAAGCGGCTCGTGCCCGGATATGAGGCTCCTGTCTACATCTGCTGGGCCAGAAGGAACAGATCTGCGCTCGTCAGGGTTCCAATGTATAAGCCCGGAAAGGAGGTTGCGACAAGAGTCGAGTTCCGCAGCCCGGACCCAGGAGCAAACCCGTACCTCGCATTCTCAGTAATGCTTGCTGCAGGACTTGCCGGAATGGCAAACAAGTACGAGCTGCCTGAGCCCCAGGAGAAGAACATCTTCCACATGACCGAGGAAGAGAGGATTTCAGAAGGCATCTATTCCCTGCCCGGCAGCCTGAACGAGGCCCTCTCGCTCACAGAGAAGAGCGAGCTCGTCAAGGAGGCTCTGGGAGATCATACCTTCAAGGCCTTCATAGAGAACAAGAAGGCAGAGTGGGATGCCTACAGGATCAATGTCACCAAATGGGAGCTTGACCGGTACCTGCCACTGCTGTAGAGCCCCATAGGGCTCATCTTTTTATTTTTATTTATTGCATCATGGAACAAAATTAATGCAAGAGATCATCATGAAAGCGAGAACGTCTGCATCAACCGGCGTTGTTCATACGTTTTATGAACATTTCTTAAATAGCTATAAAACGTTTGTCGTGGCCTTTTCTCGCCTACACTCTATCGAATCAAAGCACGACGGAATCTGTTGGACAGCGTTTATGTAGTTGAAAGGTCGAAGGATGGAGTTTAAGATTACTATGCCGAGGAAAAGAAGGGAGCTTTACAATAAAGAGATCTGTGCCTGCTCTATCTTCGGAGCAATGAACCGGGACGGAGAGCGCTTTACTGGCAAAGGCGTCATGAGAGCCATAGCCAATATGCATGTACGCGGCAATGGCCTGGGCGGAGGTTTTGCGGCCTATGGCATCTACCCGGAGCACAAAGATTACTATGCCTTTCATCTCATGTTCACCGGCAATAGCCCAGAGGCCAAGAGATCTGCCAAGCAGGATTTCGATGCCTTCCTGTGCGAGAATTTCGATGTTGTCCAGGATGAGGAGATTCCTCACAAGAGTGAGACCACCGTGAGCGATCCTCCGCTGGTGTGGCGCTATTTTGTCGCGCCGCATAAGCATGGAGAGGAAGCACTGCTCTCTGATGAGGATTTCGTGGTAGAGAAGGTCATGCATGTCAACACCAAGATAGATAATGCATACGTATTCTCTTCGGGAAAGAACATGGGCTGCTTCAAAGGCGTGGGCTATCCTGAGGAGATTGGAGAGTATTTCATGCTCGATCAGCTCTACAAAGCCTACACATGGACGGTGCATGGACGATTCCCCACAAATACTCAGGCCTGGTGGGGTGGAGCCCATCCCTTTAGTCTCCTGGATACGACCGTGGTTCATAACGGTGAGATTTCTTCTTACGGTACTAATCGCTGGTATCTGGAGATGTACGGCTACGCCTGCACTCTTCAGACGGACACGGAGGTCATTGCCTATGCTGCAGACCTCCTCTTGAGAAGACAGAAAATTCCAATGGAGATCGTGGCTAAGATTCTTGCACCGCCCATCTGGAATTCTATTGACAGAATGAATGAAAAGGAAAAGAAGCTGCTCACCACGTTGAGGATGGTCTATGCTCCCCTGCTCATGAACGGGCCTTTCTCCATCATCATCGGTCAGACCGGCAAGATGATCGGCCTGACAGACCGAATAAGGCTCCGACCCCTTACTGCAGCCACCAGAGGATCAATGTTCTACCTCTCATCGGAAGAAGCATCAATAAGGCTTATTTCGCCACAGCTCGATTCCGTTTGGACACCCAACGGAGGAGAACCGGTCATTGGCGAATTAAATAATACGAGGATGGTTTAAGGATGAAGTCATTCGTCTTTCCTGAGTTCCAGATCATTAGGGACGAAGAAAAATGCGGCCAATGCCGGGGCTGCGAGAGGCAATGCGCCTTTGGCACCCACACCTACGATCCGGTTTCCGATCGGCTGATATCTGATGATTACAAGTGCGCCGGCTGCCAGAGATGTGTCATCTTCTGTCCTAAGGATGCCATAACGGTCAGGCCAACTCAGTCATTTTACCGGCCCAATGCATCCTGGTCACGCGAGAAGCTTGAGGACCTGAAGAAGCAGGCGGAGACGGGAGGTGTAATCCTCACAGGCTGCGGCAACGACAAGCCTTTCCGAATCTATTGGGATCACATTGTGCTCAACGCCTCCCAGGTCACCAATCCCTCCATAGATCCCCTGCGCGAGCCAATGGAGCTGCGCACCTTCCTTGGCGCCAAGCCGGATATCATGGATATCAAGACAGGAGACGGAGAAGTGGAGATTGAGACCAAGATCTCTCCCAATTTGATGGTAGAGACTCCCATCCTCTTCTCGGCCATGTCCTATGGAGCCATCAGCTACAACGCTTTCCGTTCGCTGGCTACGGCTGCCAGCAAATCGGGAACTTACTTCAACACCGGTGAGGGCGGCCTGCCAAAAGAGATGAGAGAGCAGTTTGGAAAATTCGCAATTGTCCAGGTAGCTTCGGGCCGTTTCGGCATAGATGCAGAGTACCTGAATTGCGCTGCCGCTGTTGAGATCAAGGTCGGCCAGGGTGCAAAGCCCGGCATCGGTGGACACTTGCCCGGCGAAAAGGTTTCGGCGGCTGTTGCCCAGACGCGCATGATTCCTGCGGGAACGGATGCCATATCGCCTGCGCCCCATCATGATATTTATTCCATTGAAGATCTATCGATGCTCATCACTGCGCTGAAGGAGGCCACCAATTACGAGAAGCCAATCTCAGTCAAGATCGCAGCAGTGCATAATTTCGCGGCCATCGCCTCGGGCATAGTGCGCGCAGG
>CABMDX010000003.1 GCA_902385025.1 uncultured archaeon
CCATCGTCACCAGCATTTACAGAAGAGCGCTGGACAGAATTGCCCTCGGAGACTGGTCGCCATCCCCTGAGGATGAGAGAGACCTGGCGCTGGCCTTCAACCGTGACTTCACAGAAGGGCACATCTTGGGCGCAGGGGACACTATGGGCAGGCAGATGTCGGACAACCGGGGAGTTCTCATCGGAAGCGTCGCCTCCTTCGATACAGCACATAGGGAGGCGGCAGTTCGGCTTTCCGGGCCGGATGCTCCGGAGCAGGGCGACGGCCTGGTCTTCCTTTCGCCTGGCCAGGAGATGGGCCTGAAAGTGAACAGGCCGCAAATCAGAGACGGCCTTCTGCGTCTGAAGACCCCGGAAAGAGTACGGCCTGGGGCGAAAGTATTTCTCACCAGCAGCAGCGCCCTGGACCGCAAAGCAAAAGAGATCATATCCACTTCCAGGGCGGAAATTCCCCTTGACCTTTTCATCACCTGGCAAGATGGCAGGCCCGAGGTCGAGGCCGTGCTTCCCAAGGGCCGGCACCTCAGGATCTCTGCCGGCTTCAAAATGGAGAAAGCCAGGAATCAGCCCATAGCCCGCCAGCAGATAGAATCCCAGATGCGCCGCACAGGCGGAACGCCTTTTGTGGTCCGAAAGCTGGAAATGGATGAGCCTGGAGACGTCTTTGCGCCCCTGGGGGCCCTCAACCAGCTCCGGCGCGATATCCTGGTGAAGGCAGAGCAAGCTCTCCTGGAGGACCGGCGACCGGCTGAACCGGAGATCGCCGAGGCCAAAAAAAGGCTGGAGGCGATAAGCCTGGCCAGTACCTCTCCGGGGGCCGCTCCAAAAAGACAGGGACTATCGCTGGCGGTCTATGCCGACAGCCTGGAGGCGGTGCGGGGCGCAGTTCATGGCGGATGCAGAAGAGTCTACTTCGAGCCGGCTATCGGACGAGCGGAGGCAGAAAGCCCAAAAAGACGTGCGGAAAAGATCAAGGAGAGCATAGAGAAAGCAAAGGCCATCTGCAGCGAGGCAGAAGGAGCCGAGCTGATATGGAAGTGGCCAAAAATAACCAGAGAGGATTTTATGGATGCCGCCCGTCTGCTGCTGGCAAGCTTATGTGCCGATGGCATAATGGTAGAAAGCCCCGCAGGCGCAGAAGCTGCCCTGACACACTGTCCGGATGTGCATCTCTATGGCGCCGCGGGCCTAAATGTATTCAACCACATGACAGTGCAGGCGCTTTCTCCGCCTTTCCGGCTTCTCACCTTATCTCCAGAGCTTTCCGAGAGTCAACTGGCCGCTATAATAGAAAGCTCGCAAAGTGCCGCCCCAAAGCTCGAACTGATGGTGCAGGGCAATCTGGAGGTCATGGTCACTGAGGACTGCATTCCATGCCTATCCAAAGGCAAAGCCTCTTCTGGCAGCTTTTGGGGCTTGCAGGACTTGAGGCGCGTCTTCCCCCTGCGGCTGGATGATGATGGAAGAACGCATATTTACAACTCCGCAGAGACATGCCTCCTGGATCATCTTCCCAGGATCATGGAGATGGGGCTGGACTCTGTGGCAGTGGACGTTCGGGGGCGAACTGAAAGGTATGCCCTGGAGATGACGGACATTTATCGCAACGCGATTGAGCTGACTGTCGAAGGCCACGAATCGCTGCCAGAGGAACTGCAAAGGCTCAAGGAAAGGATCAGGCCGCTCGCATTGGGCGGAATAACCTATGGCCACTTCATCAAAGGGCTGAAAGACGAGATAACTTGAGGAAATAAGCAGCCCAGAGGCTGCGACTCCCTCAATCCCTCCCCGCGAGGAACTGGCAGTAGCCGTAGCTTATCGGCCCCAACTTCGTTGTTATGCAGGGGAACTCCGGGCACTGGAAGCAGAGTGCCACGCCTTTTTGAAAGGCACAGGTGGCAATCTGGCACATCTTGTTCTCCCGTGGCCTGCAACCTGCCTCTCCAGCGGGACATGTTCCTTTCGTCATGCGAGGGCAAGCCTCGCAGGCTATGCCGCAAACTCCTATCTTCATGGATGGGCCTCTGCAGATGAGAATATGAGTTCCTCCAAATAGCGCAAAATTTCACAGAATATAGTCCACGACGACCCTATTCTCGCAAATCCTGCCGACAAAATCCGCCACCAGGACATGCTCGGGATGCTTCTGGTAGCTGTAGAGATCCTCCTTGCTCTTGAACTCTGAAACCAGGACCAGATCATAGGCGACGGGGACCTCAGCAAAGTTGACGCCCACCTCAAAGAATTTGATCTCTGCAATCCTTGCAGGAAGAGCCTCCAGCTTTGCCTTCAACTCGATTGCGTTTCCTATTTTGTCTCTACCATCTGCGAACTCTTTGAACTTGAACATCACAATGTGCTTTATCATGCATTCGACCTCTTCTCAGGATCTCCACTGATGCGCTTATTACGAGAGTTTATAATGGTTTTCCCAGAAGGATAAAGGCAGAAACCAAAAGAAAGATGCAAAGCGGCTTTCCGATAGCATATCGAAAGTTTCGGAGACGCCACGAAAAGAGTTCCACGGGCGTGTGGTTCGCCTTGCAGGATAGATTGAAGGGCACACTTCGAATAGCACAAATCTCTAAATAAATTAAGATATTAGCCGAGTTATTATTAAAACCGTCAGTTTTAAATATGTTTGCCTGTGAATTATTGTTGATGGTTATTGTCGTTAAATTGAGGAATGGGCCTGACTATGCCATTGATTCCTACGATATCGATGGACAGTTCATCGAACTCAGAGGCACCTCACCATCAGGCAAACCCCAAATAACCATTTTGCCTCTTGACGATGTAGTAGAGCTTCCAGCGCACTTGTGTCTAGATAATCCTCTATCGCCGGTCGTAGCATGAGCGGAGTATATTTTTGCCGGTAGA
>CABMDX010000004.1 GCA_902385025.1 uncultured archaeon
ATAGGAACCTGGTCAGGGTAGACTGCTCTACAAACTGAAAGCGTTAGGAGCAAACGCTGGAAAGTAGAGTTATTGAATGCGAGCAAGCAGCAGGAAGCGGCTTAGAAGGCAGCTATTCTTCCGCAGACATGACTGAGCGCGCTGCCAGGCGGGCCAGGCGTACAGGCTCTGGCAGCCGACCGTCCAGAGTGAATTTATTTATGAGAATTCGGGCCTCTTCTTCTGATGCGCCGAGGCAGCGCACAAAGACCTGATGTCCTGTGGCCAATCGCACGGCTTTGCGCTCACCCAATCTCCTGTAGAGACGCAGCTTCTCATCAGGCTCTGGGAAATGCTCGCAAATGAATTCCTCAAGACCCGCGGATCCTTCGTATGTGAGGCAGATTACCGGCTTTTCGCTCATCTCGAAGATCTCCTGCAAATCAATGATGTTGAACCAGCTTATGACAGCTCCGCTGAGAAGCAGGGCGTTAACGTCAGACCGGCCCAGGCGACTGCAAATTTTCAGAACGGCTCTTGTCGCATCGTCTCCACCCACGGTAGCACGGGCAAATGCCAGGCCGTCCACGCGCAGGTCCGCGCGCATGACCACGCCTGCCAGGAGCGAGTGCGGCCGGGGGCGGACGAAGCTCTCGGCGATGCCCAGGACACGCAGGGCAGGCTTGCTGAGATGAAGTGGCATGATATGATGGCGCTCAATTTTGTTCTTCTTTATTCAAACCGGGACTGCTGTTTGCACTCCCGTGGCTCTGGCAAGGGCCTCCTCAAATTCGTCGCTATCGGAGATGGATATTTTGGCTGAGCCTCCCGAGGAGATCAGCTCCCATTCCACCCTTGCTGCCCTGGATGCATTGACCCTTTCTATGCGCAGATTTTCCAGAGGCGCCTCAAAGAGAACCTCTCCCGGGGATCTGAGCCAGAGAAAGAGCCTTCTGCTGGTGATGTTCCAGACGCCTGGCACCCAGCGGCTGATGATGCCCTCCTCCCGCCAAATGTATCCGAAGGTCTTGAATAAGATCTCCTCATCCTTGGAGAGCGGCAGATTCGTCTGCTGGCGGGCGTACCACTCCCGAGTGCTCTTATCCCAATCCTCCATTACGCCGTACTCCAGCATTGTCTCCATGCTGGCCAGGGCCGCCCTGAGATTCAGGCCGATCAAAGGAATGCCTGCGACGGATATGATCAGATCGGCATTCAGAACTGCTCCCCTGTTGAGAAGCCTGTCCAATATATCCACCAGACTGCCGTCACGCTCAGGCTGCACCTCAGACCTCCTGCCAAATCGAAAATCCGGGAAGCATCATGCTCTCCTCATGCCAATTCCTGAATGCTCGCAAAGCTGAAAGGAGCCCAGGGGCCTGTGAACCGAACCTTGAAGCCCTGCATGCGGTCTATTTCTTCAAGAATTTCTCCGAGTTCCGCCACCCGATCATCGCTTACCAGACAGGAATATGATGCCAGGAGCTTGAGCCTCTTATAGTCTTCCGGCATCCATTTATTGCCCTCGGCCTTCAGCTCTTTGACAAGAGACTTTATTTTCAGGAGGTATTTGGCTGCAAGATTCTCTGCCTGAGAGGATACGCGGCTCTTCAGCTTTTGATCCAGCTTTTTTTGCAGGAAATAGGCCTTGCCCTTGCTCTCCTTCTCGATTTGACCTTTTAAGGCATTAAGCTCTGCATCGCTTTCCAGAACTCTTGCGGAAAGATCATCATGATCATAGTAGATTTGAATGGTATACTCTGCCGATCCTTCTACGCTCTCCAGTGCCCCGAGAAGGTGCTTATAGTTCCTGATCAGCCATTGCTCAATAACAGCGTCATCTCCTTTTATTATCACATCAAAGGAAAAGGGCAGCACCGCTCCGAATCTCTTTGTGGCCTGATCAATCACATAGCTATGCTCTATAATCCACTCCTCGGCCAGAGCCTTATCTTTGGTGTTATAAGCGAGAGGCCAGCAGGAGTGAACCAGGGCTGCAATTCCCCGGTGCGGTATTGTATAAACCGTTTCTTTTCCTATTCCGATATCACCAAGGTTCTCTTTCAAGTCCGTCCTGGCAACGGAGTAAATGTATCTGGCTTCAAATTGCCCGGCCTCATCTGCCATTTTCAGTGCCCCCTTTCAGACTCTTCAGACCACCTTTCCGGATTTATGAATTTGTCCAGCAGCTCATCAGCCACATTATCCAATCCTTCCCGGACCGAGAGCACAGCATCCTCTATTTCATTATCCTTTTTTATCTTCTCCAGAGCCTCTGACAGTTCCGATAGCGATTCTCCCAGCCGCTCTATCTCCGGGTCGCTGAGGCTGCCACCCTCAATTCTTCTAATGGCCTGCCGCTCCAAAAGCTCCTGGATGATCTCCACCAGGGCTACAACCAGCCCCAGCAGTCCGCTTTTCAGATTTTTTTCATCCAGTTGGATCGCCATTGTCTCTATTGTCTCCAGGATTGGGATAATTCACTAATTCAACTTTATCTGCAGGATACCGTTCTTGTAGCTCTTTTCCAATATATTTTTTGCCGCACTGGGCAGAGTAATTTTCTTGCAAAAGCGGCCCGCGGTTATCTCCAGATCTGCTTCGGTCAGCCTTATGTTCAATTCCTCTTCCGAGACCCCGGGCAGCTCGGCAATGACTGTGATACCATCCTTTCCTTCCAGCACATCCACGATAGGCTCTCGAACCGGTCCCTCGGCAGGCATGCGCACGCTTTCCGCCCGAGGAGCTGACCTGCTGGCCGCCGGTCTTCCGTGCCTGATAGGGCGGGTGGATACATGATAATCAATTACGGGCTTGCTTGACCAGCCTACATCGATCCTGTGCTTGATCTCTGCATCGGTATCAGCGATCTTCTGCCGAAACTCCGGTGACGATGCCTCCAATGCTTTGATTATTCCGCCCAGGCCTGGTATGAACTGGCCGACGACATTCTCGACCAACCCCTCCACATGAATCTTGCTCTCCTCTTTTGGTGGAGCAGCTTTGCCCGCCTTTTCCAGCTCATTTATTCTCTTTTCCAGACGTGCAATTCTTTCTTGATACTGCTTTTCGTCTATTTTATCCCCATCTTTTGATTCTTCGACCATTTTTGCCTCTCCCCCTTTTAGTTTTAATCATAGTTTTCGGTTTGTGGCCGAATTACAGGCAAGCTCTGCAGAGGGCTGATCCAACCGCAGACAGGGCAGCCATCTTTCAGGAGCTTCTCTTCATCTCTTCGGTTTCCGCATTCAGGGCAGTAGGCCTTGGGCCGGTCCAGTTCTTTCCATCCCGGAGCATTCAGGTTAGTACCGGAGGGGAGCTCCAGACCGTACTTTGCGGCAGTCTCAAAAGATGCTAGAGTGGCTCTGATCTTGATTCCCAGGAGCTCGGTGCCTGCCACAGAAACAGCTATATCCGCATTTATGACCAGTCCCTTGTCGAGAATCCTTTCCACAACATCTGCGAGATTTTGGCTCCTCGCTGGTGCCATTGATGTCATCTCTTTATCTCCTTTCCCCTATCTCCGGTTGGCCATTTCCGCCCGTATTCGCCTTCTGTGAGCAAGGATCTTGGCCTTATGCCGAAGCTTCTGGTCTCTTTGCATCCCACTCACTTTTGCCCTCTGGGAATGCCATCTTTCTTTGATCTTCCTATTGTTCTCTTTGGAGCTCTCGTTCCAGGCTCTTTTTACCTGCGCAAGCTTTGGTCGAACCTCGTCTCTTATTCTTCTCTTGTGGGCAGTCACCAGTGAATGCTGGCGCCTCCTGTTCTCCAGGATTTTTTGGGTTAGAAGAGCCATTGTCTCATTTCTCCATCAAGTTTCATCAACGAATCCCATCTTCACTCTGCCGGCATAAATTGCACGAAAATAGCAGGGGCCATCTACAGATCCCGAAAAGGTTCTCTGATGCTCTCCTTTTTCATCCATATCCAGAAGGATCTGCCAGAATTTCTTCTCCTCGCCAGAGAGCGTGCGGTTCGAATTCTTTTTCTTCCAGACCATATCTACCCCAGAATGTCCATCTTCGAACTCAGGTTCATCTCGCTCATCTTCTCAGCCAGCTCAAGCTTATGCATCAGCTCAGAATTCTTCTGCATGTACTCCTGGCGGTCAATCTCCCCAAACTCATAGAGCAGCCGCGTTTCTTTAATCTGGTTCTTGATTTTCTCTGGATTGTAGAACCCTTTGTATGCAAACTTCTGAACCTGCTCTATTGTCCAGATAAGGTCAAGTCCTGGTAGAGATATGCCCAGTGACCTTAGCAGCAGATCATCCAAAAAAAACATCTAGCGAAACCCCCTGCGCTTGCCTCCCAGTATATGAATATCCACGAAGTTGTAGGCAGGCCAGGGGCCTGAATATTGAACCTTGAGTTCGTTATATTTTTCAGTCAGCCTTCCAACATTCTCAGAGAACTCATCGATTGAAGATTTGTCAACAAGAAAGGCAGCATTCAGGATCAAGCGGTCGCTGAACAGCTTGAGCTTCTTCCAGTCAGAAGATACAGCCAGAAGGTTCTGGATAAAATCTGCGCTGCATTCATCTCTTTTGGCAGGGTCCATTGCCTCGAGCTCTTTGGGCAGAAATACCTTAATGCCCAGCTCCACTGTTCCATCCACAACCTGCAAAGCTTTTTGCATGGCAGGGTAGCCGGCGCTCATCGCTATCTGCAATAGCTTTCTGCTCTTGAAGGCCATACCATAGGCAACGGGGATGACGCTGAAATCCTTCATTATCGCCTCATTCACTTTCCTGTGAACCTCGACCTCTTCCTCATTCACAGCATAATCCCTGAAGGTAACATCACTGACCACCGGGGCCATATCTCTGTAATCAATGGTATAGACCTCTCCGCCATCAAAGCCCAGATTTCCGAAGCTCATTTTCTCTTGGGAATAGGGAATAACACAATAGACGTACTTCGCAAGGGCCTCGGATTCCTTTCGCTCCCCTCTCAGAATCCTCCTCACCAAGAAGCTACACCTCTTCCTCAATCATCTCCATGTCTGACCTGCGGCGCAGCATGATCCTCTTATAGCCCAGAAGCTCACCCTCCTCGTTGAACTTCATCTCATATCTTCCCAGAATGTCCTGCGTGTCTGGCACGGATTTTCTCTCTAGTACCTCAACCTCTGCCAGCCAGCATTCCGGGCCTTTATTCAGGCTGATAATGCTATCTAGATTTTTTTTCAGAAGCATTCCGGCCGTATGGCCAGCTTTCTCATAAATGATCTGGATTTTGGGCTTGTCTGTCATCCTACATCACCTGAGGAACAAAGATAGCAAGTTCGCCTCGGATTGGTACTACTTCTACCATTCCTCCCTTAAGATCATTAATTCTGTCTTTTAATTTATATTTATCTACGTCATCAGTGAGTTTATAGTAACGCAGGAAGGAGGCGAGCCTGTGCCTTCTAGCTTTGACAGCACTTCTTCCCAGAGCCTCCTCCTCAAAAGTTCCATCCGGTTTCATTGTAAAGTAGAAGGTGGCACCTATCTCCCTCCCATCCTCCATTCTGGCGCGAATAATCAGGGCATCGGTCTCATTGAACCCGAGCCCAGGAGGCTTTCTGGTAAATATCTCACTGATCTTCTTGATAGCAGCGTCCTCGACCACGGCTGTGATAGGTTGCATGGCAATCCTTAGGCTAGATGGGCCACTGACTCAATAACCAGCTTCTTCTTCTCCTCCATATCCTGGGGAGAGCTGGTCTTGCTGGCTATGACATCAATGCAGAGCTGCTCGAAATTTATATTTCTCTGGCCCCTGAGCATTTCCATACCCTTGGCAATCATGATGCAAGCCCTGGTACCGGGCTTTTGAGCATCCGGCAGCTTTTCTCTTATGTCCCGGACAGTCTTTACTATTTTCTCAGCAGTTGCTTTGGATATGCCTGTATGCTCCACAACGATCTGGACCTCGGTCTCGTAGCCATAATAATCAGCATAGATACCGACCATACGATCAAGCAGTGCATCCTGCGGCCTATGTATTCCCGCATATTCAATGGAATTGCTGGTGAGAATCGCCTTGAAATCGGGATGAACCTTGATGTACCTATCCTCTCCGAACTTCGTTGGCAGTTCCAGAATTCCTTCCTCAAAAACTGATAGCAGAATATTGTTCGAGGCGGGCTTGGTTCTGGAAAACTCATTGTAGATCAGGGTGTATCCATACTTGCAGGCGAGTGAAAGGGGATTGTCCACCCATTCGATCTTCATGGTATCCTTGGTCTTAAAAACATTATGGATGTAATTATCACGGACGCTCTCGTTTTGCATCTGAGAATAGCCGCCGATGAGGTCTGAAGTGGTTATGGATTCATCTCCGTTGATCCAGACAACAGGCCGGCCCAGTACCTTTGCCACATGCACGGCGAGGCTCGTCTTTCCGCAACCTGTTGGGCCGATGAGATGAATGGGATAGCCTGCCCGAAGCCAGAGGGTAACCCTTTCTTCCATCTGTGTAACCTCCGGAGTGCTGATGAAGTGGCTGGCTTCCGGGATTAAAAAAGCCTCTTCAATGGCTTTTCTTCTGGAATCTTCCGATATCAGCTCATAGCTGCAGTCAAGATTTGCAGGGGATTTGATTCTGACCTGAATGCTTGGATTCTTCCTTCCATCTTCGATGCTCTGAGCAATATCGCTTGCTCTCTTCTCAGAAGCCGTCATGTGAACCGCTTCTCCCCGCACCCTCCTCGGATGTGTGACAGTGTACTGCATCGTCTTTACACCTTCATGAAGTATGAATAATAATAAAAAGTTCTACTAGGGGTTTACCCATAGTAGAAATCTCGCACATAGTTCTTAAGATCCTGCTCCTGGTACATTTGGATCTCATTCTGGAAAGACGCGGCTCTTCCCTGAAGCTCTCTGGCGCCGGAATTCAGCCTTTGGGCAGCTTCCCGGTTCTCTCTGATCTGGGAGTCGAGATCGCTTCTGAAACGATTGAGGCCGTTTTGCAGATTTTTGAACCCCTGATCTCTGATATCCCTTCCAGCCTTCTGGAACTCCCTGGACATCTTCTCTTGTGAGGACCGGATCTCACTCGCTCCGGTGTGGAGTTTTGCTACGGCATCCTGGTTTTCTTTGATCTGTGAATCCAGGGACCGTTTGAACTCGACCTGGCCTTGATTGAATCTCTTCTGGCCATCCTCAAGCATTTTATGGGCTTCAGAGTGCATCTCTCTCGCCATCCAGTCCTTGGCAGACTGGAACTCCTTGACGGACTGCCTCATCTCCCGGATGCCCTGCTCCCGAATATCTTTGCCTGCTTTTTGGAGCTCTGCAGCTTTGTTATCGATAGCTTTCGCCTTAGCAAAAACGCCTTTCTTGCCAAAGCCTGGCATCTTGGCTGCACTCTTCTGTTTCTCAAGCATCGGAGCCTCTTTGGGACTCGCCTGCATGGTGGACTTGGGCTGCTCTTTTTGCTTTTTCATCTCTTCCAGGATGGCTTCCGCCAACTGTGATTTTGTTCCGCCCAAATTCCCCACGCCAAATTTCAGAGCCAGTTCTTCCAGCTCTCGCCGGGTATGTTTGGTCACCAGCTCGTCGAAGGTCTCTAGCCTGGCGCCTCCATAATCTTCCATGGCTCCTCCAAAAATAATTTAGGAGAAATTCGCCCTAAGCAGGGACCCCGGGGGTCGCGCCAATGGCTGCCTGCTCGATCTTCGCCATCTCCTCAGAGTAGTGGAGGAAGGTGTCGACCGATGCCACGACAACTCTGGACTCGACCGTCAGAATCTCGATACCGACCAGGCTGATCCTGGCCCAAACATCTACCACAATTCCCTTGTCGAGAATCCTGTCGAGGACCTCTGCAAGGCTTGATGCGTCTGGTGTTGCAGTTACCATTTTTCTCTCCTCCTCTTAATATGACCGAAATCTCAAATTCTAAGCCGGGACCTTGGGGGCCGCGCCAATGGCTGCCTGCTCGATCTTCGCCATCTCCTCAGAGTAGTGGAGGAAGGTGTCGACCGATGCCACGACAACTCTGGACTCGACCGTCAGAATCTCGATACCGACCAGGCTG
>CABMDX010000005.1 GCA_902385025.1 uncultured archaeon
AAAGCAGCGGACGAAGAAGCAGGAAAGGAGATTTTGGCCCCAGGTGCAAAACTCGAGGGCCAGCCGGAAACGGATTGCTCTTGCCAGGCACGCGCGATTCTTATGCTCAAGGCTCTCACTGTGCTTGTAGTCCTGCTCCTGGCCATAGAGGCGGTGCTATATTTCATATAGTCCGGGCGCTAAAGATGGCGTTCAGTCGAAATGAAGAAAAAGCAGTTGGAGATTACTCTGGAGCGGCTGGAGGGCTTTTCAGAGCCATCCTTCCAAAAAGAGCAATATGCCACGCCCGCTTCTGTAGCAGCGGAGATGCTTTTTTTAGCTGCCCTGAAAGGTGACCTTGGCACAGTCTGCGACCTGGGCTCTGGAACGGGCATGCTGGCCATAGGGGCTGCCCTGCTGGGCGCAAGGGCCATCGGTGTGGAGATCGATAGCAAGGCTCTGACCGTGGCCAAAAGGAATGCCAAAAGCCTGGGCGCGGATGTGGAATTCATCCACGGTGATGTGAATAGCGTGCACCTAAAGGGCATAGATACTGTTATCATGAATCCGCCTTTTGGAGCCCAAAAGGCGAGCAGAGGAGACCGTGCCTTTCTTTGCAGGGCCCTGGCCACTGCCAAGACCATTTACTCTCTTCATAACCAGGGAAGCGAAGGTTTCATTAGAAGGTTTGTAAAACCCTACACTGTGCAAGAGATTTATCGAATACCTTTTCCCTTGAAGAGATGCTTTGAGTTTCACAGCGAGGATGTTAAGATCATTGAGGTTGAGCTTTATAGAATAACATGTTAGTTTTATCGGATTAATAGAGGAATAAATGATGGAAGGCAGCTTTGTGCTCCCAGGAGATGCGGTGGGATCGGCCGAGGAGTTCGTTCCCGGAGACTGCACCTACGCCAAGGGAGGAATGATTTTTGCTACAACGACAGGCCTGGTCAAGGTCGATTCCAAGACCAGATCGGCTCAAGTTATACCCAAGACAAATGCCCCGGTCAAGCTCTGTCTGGGCGATATCGTAGTTGGGGAGGTAATTGATCTTAAGGATAGCCTGGTCATAATCTCACTGGCCTTTAAGAAGGGTCATGAAGATCGGCCTATCTCCGATGAGGAGGCCACAATTCATATCTCCAATGTCAGAAATTCTTACGTCAAGGATCTGCGCCACCTCTTCTCCGTGCGCGATATCCTCAAGGCCAAGATTATCGATGAGCGGCAGATGAGGCTCTCCACAGGAGACGAGGATCTTGGTGTGATCAAGGCCTATTGCAATCGCTGCATGACCGGCCTGATGCGCAAAGACAATAAACTGGTCTGTCCAAATTGCGGTAATACCGAGACACGCAAGACTAGCTCATCTTACGGGCTGGGAGTGGTATAATTGAATCTTAAGATTATCAGAAAGACTGAGAGAGAGGCCATTATCGAGTTCATAGGCGAGGGGCATACAATCCTCAATCTGCTCCGAACTGAGCTTCTGGCAGATGAGCGGGTGCTTATGGCCACCTACGACACCAAATTTCCCATAATGGATAACCCTGTCTTCAAGCTCACGACTTCTGGAGCCGACCCAATTGTCGTTCTGAGAGAGGCTACCAGTCGCATCATCAGCCAGTGCGAGGAGTTTTCCGGGCTGTATGCGAGAGCAATGAAATAGGAACATTCCATTCCCAAAAGGAGCTCCTTATGCCCGGGCCAATGCCGGGTTAAAAGCTCCTGAACTATTTTAAAGCCTGCTCTCCTAATTGAAGGCAATTATATATTTGCAGCCTCCGATCTTTGCTTCTTCTCCGCGTGGTGTATTGCTCTTGCCATGTCCCGTATCTGAAGCTCCAAAAACGAATTAAACTATGTATTAATTATTATAATTATAACGTCGTGATGTAAATATATTAATGTAAATATTATTTATATGGTGCCAATATTCAATGGCTGTATCAGATAGCGAAAAATTAGCAATCGGGTAGGGTTCATCTCCATCCGAAGAGGAATTCTCTACCCTCTATGCCTGAATCCAAAGCTTATGCCCAACTCTATCCTCTGAGGACTCTAGAAAAAGAATCCGCCGTGGTGAGATGTCCAGGTCCAGCTACTGGAATAGTAGTAATTCGCGCCTGCCCAACCATAGGCATTGGCTTGCCACCATGGATCATAGCTGTAATCAATTGGATTATAGGTGTATGTGGGGTAGACTATCGGGGTGGTGTAATAGTAGGTTGGATAGGTGTAGGTAGGGTACCAGGTGTAGTCGTAGTAGGTAGGAGTCCACCATTTATAGGAATATACAACTCCTCCGGGATTGAGCCAGTCATGGTTTTGGTGGCGATCTCCAACATCATGGCGAATGCCCCCATCGGGTGAATGGCCACGATCATTTGCTCCATCAAAGGCAGCGCCTGTAGCTACCAGTATTCCCATCATAAAGACGGACAATATCAGATTGATTGCTTTGATTTGAATTCCTCCAAGCACTACCTTCTTCAGCTTAATATTAAAAGGTGATTTTTATGTAGAGATCATCTAATTTATGTAGAGATCACCTAATGTTTACATGAATCCTCTATGTAGCTATGGATACTGAAATACCGGTCTGAAGGAGGAAAATAAAAAGAGGACCGGGCAGGATATTCTTTCCTATAATCCGGAAGGCCATCTGCGAATTTATTCAGATGACGAGCTATTTTGCGTGCCTGCCACGGAAGGCGATTCCACATGCAGAGAGTTGAGGAAGTCCCTGATGATCTCCCATGGATAGGTGGACATAACGCGACAATCGGTCTCTCCGCGATACACGCCGTCATCAGATACCTTTCCGTCCGGGGAATAGCATGCCGCAACGACGAGATCTCCTTGCTGGGATGCACCCTTTCCGAGATACAGGTTTTCAAACCGGAAGTTTCCCACAATACCGGGCTGCCCGTCAATCGCAACCTTGTAGAGCTTGGGTTTGTCAGCGCCCGCATTTTGGAGGGCATTCAAAACAACGTAGGCATTGGCTGTTTCGTTGGCGACCATCGGCTCACTATATTTAGTCAGGACAAGATATACGAAGTAGTTGGTGCCATCCACGGTGAGGTTGTACCTGGTGTAGTCCACGCCCAGGGATGTGCGTCCGCTGGTTGCCGCTTCGACGATAACCTTGTACTCTTGTGTGGTATTCATATCGAAGGATACTATGTATGGCCCCACCGTTCCGGCCTCATGTCCCGCCAAAGCTGGGGCCGCCAGCAGCAGCATCATAAACAGGATTGATACTGCGGCAATTGCACTTTCCGCCGAATTCATTGTCGTGTCCAATTACCTTGAATCCATTTCATCTTTTTGGTGCAGGGAAATTGCCCAGAAATCGCGAATCCTTCTAAGTCTCCTTCTCATTCGCGTGCAAAAGAGCGTCCTGATAAAAATTGAGGGCGTATTCCTTGACCATCCGGCGGGAGCAAAAATCGGGAACCGTGCTTTTTATCGATTCCTTCATGATTCGCACCCATTCTCCAGGTATTCCTGATTCGTCTTTGCTATAGTATATGGGCACGATATGCTTCTCAAGGATCGAATAAAGCTCTTCTGAGTCTCTGGCAACAGATCCGTCACTATCTCCATCAAAGGCCCATCCATTGTTACCTTTGTATCCCTCAATCCACCAGCCATCCAGGACGCTCAGATGAGGGACTCCGTTGATCCCGGCCTTCATGCCGCTTGTTCCTGAAGCCTCAAAAGGCGGCTGGGGATTGTTGAGCCAGACATCCACTCCGTGCACCAGGTATTGTGCCAGCTCCTCGTCATAGTCCTCGATGAAGGCAACGCGCCCGCAAAATGCAGGATCCTTGGCAATGTTATAGACCTGCTGGATGAGCTGTTTGCCTGCATTATCCGAAGGGTGCGCCTTTCCGGCAAATACGATCTGTACCGGGCGCCTGGTATGGCTGAGAATCCCTTTCAGCCTCTCCAGATCGCTCAGAATCAGGTTAGCCCTTTTGTAGGAGGCAAAGCGCCGGGCGAAGCCCAGAGTGAGTGTATTTGGATCGAACAAAATGCCCGAGGCCATGATTATATTGGGATCTGCATGCTCTTTCCATCTCTCACGGGCCCTCTCCTGCATTACTGCAATCAATACCATCTTCAGAAGGCGATGGACTCTCCATAGTTCTGCATCGGGAATGTCATCTACCAGTTGCCATATGGAGGCGCTGTCGTGGTCTGCCATCCAGTTCGGCCCCAGATAATTATTGAAGAGCGCAGCCAGGCGCGAGTCTATCCAGGTGGGTATATGAACACCATTGGTGATGTGGCCAATCGGCGCATCTTTTTCGGAAAGCTCGGGCCAGAGGTGGTGCCACATATTCCTTGTGACCTCTCCGTGCTTCTTGCTCACGGCATTGCAATAAGCTGACATTCTCAGAGCAAAGGCGGTCATGTTGAAGCCTGCACCGGGATTGGAGGGGTCCGAGCCCACTCTGTAAAGCTCCTCTCGCTCCATCTCTAAAAGGGGAATGTAAGATCCGAAGTATTTGTCCATGAGGGCGAATGGAAAGACGTCATGCCCTGCCGGGACAGGGGTATGAGTGGTAAAGACGGTCGTCGAGCGGACCTGCTTTGCAGCGTCCCCGTAGCTCATGCCGCTCTCAACTCTCTCTCGGATTCTCTCCAGGATGGCAAAAGAGGAATGGCCCTCATTTAAGTGGAGGACAGAGTGCTTTATGCCCAGAGCCCTCAGAATC
>CABMDX010000006.1 GCA_902385025.1 uncultured archaeon
AACCACAGTCGCAGTAGTTGCAGGTGGTGTGAACCTTCTCCATGGAATGCCTCGGAATGGGCATCTTCATGCTAGATATAACAAGGTTTTGGACAAGTATCGGGGAAACCCATGGAGACGGGTAGCCTAAGGATGATGGAATGCCAAAGACGCGGCCTGACCAATGGCGAGAAGTATTTTGCTGGCTATTCCTTCTTCAAAAGATCCTTGAGATTCAGGAGCGTTCTGATATCTCCAGCCTGATTATTGATATTTTACTCTTTATTATTAATATTATTTTTATTATTTAACTCTCTGTGGGGGTTATTTCTGTCTGTCATCAGTTATGCCTCATGCATCTGCAAATTATGGCTCTTCCCGCACAAAAGTTAATTAACCTTATGCTCTAACATCATCAATAGCCAGAGCGGTCCATTTAGGCGTTCTCGGGCCGAGTAGAGAGGAGGTTCTCGATTGAGGAGATTTGATGAATTGCTCGAAAAAGACATAGCTAATTACGAAGGCGAATTCAGGGAGCTGATTAGGCAAGCTCCGGCTCTATACAGGCTGATGACCAGGCTCCTGGACGACCCTGCCCTTCCGCGCCATATGTCGCCGCTGGTCATCGCAGCCATAGCATACTTCATATTGCCCGAGGACATTATTCCGGAAGATGAGTTTGGACCGGCGGGTTATGTGGATGACATCTATCTCTGCGCCTTTGTCGCCAATGGAGTGATGAAGGCTGCTGGCACCGAGGAGATATTGACCCGGAACTGGGGTGGAAGCACGCCCGTTGCGTCCTTGATAAAGGAGATACTCGATCGCGAGCAGGAGCTGATAGGCGATAAGAAGGAAGGCATAATGCAATACATAGGCTATGATCAGCTATAGTCTATCTTCAGATCGAGAACAGATCTGGCTTTGAAGTGGACTTTAAGCCAGGAACTGATGAGGGTTTTCTTTATCTTGCATTCGCTCCTTTCTTGGCGTAATAAGGGCGCCTTGTCTGCTTTTCACAGCGAAGACAGGTAGAGGTCAGGACGCCATCGTGCAGCCGCACCCTGGCCGAGGACGGAGAAAGAAAGCCGCCGCAGTGCTTGCAGAAGAGCCTTTTCAGATGGCGTGGCATCCTGACCCTGGTGCGGGTGCTGATCTGACGGGCTATCTGCACATATCTGTCGCTCCTCTCCGGGTGCAGCTCTTGCGCTGCAGCAGCCGCCAGCGAAAAGAGTCTTTCCATGCGCTGCAGGGCTAGGTCTCTGGCCTTTTGGGCGTCCTTTCTGCGTCTCACGGCCAGGCCTTGGCGAGAGGGGATATAAAGTCTATTGCCAACATTTTTAAAGTAATATTTTATTTTTATTGTAATACCCCGCAGCTTGCAACTTGGAATAAAACACCGGCAAAATGCTGTTCAGAGATGCCCGCGCCCTGCTAAAGGCCCAGCGACTGCAAGGAGGATCGGATGCGGTCCAGGCTGAAGCCCTCAATGATCCCATCAATGCTCAACCCCTTGATCAGCCCGTCTAGGATATAACTCCCGGATTTGCCAGAGACTATCGCATTTGCCAATATCAGATCGACGTCATTCATGAGGGATTTTTAAAAAAAATAGGGGTCAAACATTGATCACCGGAGCACCATCGAAATTCCTGCTGAGTACTTTATTTATGTCTTCTTTGGCTTTCTCCAGGACGAGTGGAATGAAACCCTCCGAGTGGACAATGAGTTAAGCAATGCGAACTCATGGAGGGAAGTAAATGAAAAAGACGAGGTGACGCTACGACCGAGAATTCAAGATATCAGTAGTAGCCGAACATGAGAGTAGCAAACCTCTCGCTCAGATCGCCCGCGAGCATAGCATCCATCCAAGCCTACCCTCTCGTTGGAGTGATGATCTTGCCGGATGGTGAGAAGATTACCACCCATCTTCGAGCTGGTAAGGGACATCAATCGCCGCATAAATGAGAAGAATATATCGAGAAAGGTCTGGGCGATGTTAAGAATCTGCTTGGGGAGTGGGAAGGAATCCTAGGAATCAACTTCTCTGGAAAAGGACATGAGTCTGCCAATAAACCGGAGGACCCGACCGGCAGCCTCATAGAGCTTTTGATAGCGATAAGGCAGAAGCTGCGTGATAGGAAGGATTGGCAGCTGGCCGATGAGATTCGCAACAGATTGAATGAGCTGAATATAGTCCTGGAAGATGCCAAGGAAGGTGGAGGAAAATATACTATTAATATTAAATGAGGTAGAGTCCTAAAATCCGTAATACAGAGCTGTGAAATTGGATCATGCAATCTTGGCTGCTTATTCGTTTAGCGGGGGATTGAATGCATGCGCAATCGAAGATACAATCAGCACTCAAGCCATTCATCCTGGCCGGATGTCGATCGAATCTTGGTTTCCATCAGCAATCTATCTGATAGGATCATAGGACCGATGTAAGTCTCATCTGTTATCAGATCATCGATCGGCCCATTTTCAGATGCGTTTGGATTTCTCTTTATGATCTCCAATCGAGCCCTGCCTAAAAAACTCGCATGGAAATCCAATTGGGCTTTGGATGTCTTATTTTCGCCTGATCAATGCCCAAGACAATGGATAGCCGATTGTATGCTGATGAATTCTGTCATAATCCTCCCACAGCAACTTGAACGGCATAGCACCCAAGGTTCCGCTAAAATCGAAGCTGCCTGGGCCATTGACCGAGAGGTCTTCCAAGGCATTGACCACTCCAGTGCAATGAAAACGATTATCAAAATTATAAATATATTTTCGAAGAAGCACAAGAAAGCCAGCATAGCCCAACGAAGCATCTACCGACCTTCTTATGTTTCGACGGCATTATCTTCAACGCCCGGACCGGGATTCGAACCCGGGTCGAAAGCTCGACAGGCTTTCATGATAGGCCACTACACCATCCGGACACATCAGATCCCGCCTCCCAGATTCGAACCGGGGACATCGCGGTGACTGCGCG
>CABMDX010000007.1 GCA_902385025.1 uncultured archaeon
ATTATTTGGCACCGGTTGAATCAGTTTTGACTGACTGTCAGTCATCATAATGATATATAAGGTTAATCCCAGCCCCGAGCATTCTCGGGAACCGGGAAAAGCGTGTCTCTTAATTTTTACATACGTCTTCTAATAAGGATAGCGGCAGAAAGTATGCCAACGAAAGCCATGGCTGCCGGAAATCCCGGTTGCTGCTGGGCCTTCTGACTCAATTGGCTCTTTATTTCGTCCATTGCCTTCTGCTCGAGTTGCTCAGCAGTGAGATTCAAGTTCTGGTTCTGGCCGATTGTTTGCTTTATTTGCGATTTGGCCTGCTCGGTCAAATTATCCTTGGTGGCATTGAGCTCCTGTGCAATATGCTCAGTTGTAAGATTTCCTTCCATGATGTGCTGGACCGCTTTCTGTTGAAGCTCTCCTCCAGCTGCGTTGATCTTCTCCTGAACGGACCCCGTCAAGGCGTCGATCGGGTTTTGGGCCATCGAACCTGGAGCCAGGCTTAGGAGTGCTGCCATAGCGAATATGTACCATCTCAACATGCTTTTTTCACCTTTTATTCTGATATTTCCGATCTTTCCTCATTGCCGTTGTTAACCTAAAAAGTTTGCGGTTTACTTACGTCACATGTCGATCTCTGGTGCCTGTAATATTCAGGCACAAGAATTTCGCAGGAAGGAGTATTGACTCTACGCTAAACCTTCAGAGTAAATCTGTAATCTTTTGCTGCCAGAGATCTGTTCAGAATTGACTCCAGGGTGCTTTGCATCAATTCCTTCCGCTGCGGATCAGAAAATATCTCAGGATGATGGAAGAAGTAGACCAATGACGCAAGCAGAAACTCGGCAAATTCCTTGGGATGGTCAACATCGAACTGCTTCGACATAGTTCCTGCTGCTATGACCTTTGCCATGAGAGGAACAAGCCGCTCAATTGTATGTCGCTCCATCTTTTCATGCATCACTGCATTGCTCTCCAGGTGCAGGTAATCCATGATATCCTTTCTTGAGGCATTGATGCCTATAGCGGCGTTGATTATGGCATTCAGTTTTTCTGCAGGACTGATATCTTCTTTTGACATAACAAGCCTGACGTTCTCTTCCAGAGCTGCTATATCCTTCTCGATGATAGCTTCCAGTATCTCTTCCTTGGAGCTGAAATAATAATAGAATGTTCCCTGTGCTACTTCTACTTCCCGAACAATATCTGATACTGCCGTCTGCTCATAGCCTCTTTCCATAAAAAGGCGCTCGGCTGTATCTATGAGCTCCTGCCTGCGCTCCTCTGAACTCTTGGTAACTCTATCTCTAGTTGGTTTATTCAAGGTCCTCTTCTCCGAGTTGACCTGCAGTCAGTCGTAAATTCGGATATAAATAGCCTTTCTGTCATTGCAGTGCTCGTGGAATCTAAAAATGGCTCGATCGGATAGTCGCATTTCAGCAAAATTGAATATTGGCTACTTTAGCTTATTTGGCAATGCAAAGTTGGTTTTGTCAGCCTCTTCAGAGTCTCAAGGCTTTCCAGGACTCCCTCTTCCGTTTTCTGCTCCAGAGCCGCAGATATCTTTTTCTCCAGAATCACTTTCAGGACTGGCATCAGATCTATGCAGCCCCGTCCCAGGGCCAGGTGCTCATCTCCATTTCCGGAGTTGTCATGCAGGTGAACATGCGATAGCGCCGGATGGCAGAGAAAATCAGATAGTGTTCCGCAGGTTTGGGCATGGCCCACATCCAGCACCAGGCCCATGCCATGCAGATCCACGTCCGGTTTGTTGAAGAAGAGCCACTCGCTCCTCGGCATATTTTCCACGGCCAGGCGTATTCCCAGCTCTTCTTGCAGGGGCGCAAGCTCCGATAGCGATTGATCGAGAGCCAGCCGTGCGTCCCGCCAGCAGAAGCTCCAGGCGTTGTAGCCGGGATGGATTATATATAGCTCAGAGCCTATTCTGGAGCTGGCCTCTATGGCGCGGCGGTGCAGGGCCACAGAAGTCTCTCTGAATTCCGGATAAATGCTGGCAATGTTGATATCTGCTACAAGCCCGTGAACTGTGTATTCAAGCGAGAATGATGATGCTACCTCAATATTTTCCGGGCGAAATAGGCTGTGCCTGGATTCGCAGATTATCTCGGCCCGATCGGAGAGCCTGGAGATTCTTTCCAGTGCCTCTGGAAGTGACAGGTTCAAATAGGCCCAGGTTGAGATTGCAAGCTTCATGTCCATTGGTTTTACAGAAAAGAATATACTTGTATATTACAATTTTTGCCCTGAACATCTTGACTGATTTGATGCAGAGGCGCAACGGATCATGTCTGCAACTTCCTCCATCGATTTGCGCTCTCGCAGAGCCGCTAGCTCTGGAGGAGACTCCTGGAACAGCTCCAGGGCATTGAAGAACCTGTCCAGCACATCTCCTTTTATGGTCGGCACCAGGAAGATATGCGTATGCGGAATTCTCCTGCCGCGAGCATACATGCAGATGAAATCCGGCGAAAGTGCCACCATCATCTTCTCTGCCACGATCCTGGCAGCTTTGAACAGGCTGGCATTCTCCTCTAGAGTCAGTTCATGCCACCAGGGGACATGTCTCTTGGGGATGACCAGGCAGTGACCCCTGGAAAATGGATTGATGTCGAGGATGCATAGCACAAGATCATCCTCGTAGACTTTCTGGGCCTCTGCCCGCCCAGCCGCTATTTCGCAGAAGATGCAGGACTTTACGCATTCCTTTGTTTCGTCCATGAGTCTTGATGTGCGATAAAGATACTTGTTATTTGCGATTTCATCTGACACGCCAACCTTAATAAATAGGGATGCAAAGAGCTTGGCGTGATATATCATGTCATTCGAGATCGAGAGAATTCATGCTCGCGAGATCCTTGACTCGCGAGGAAACCCGACCATTGAAGTTGATGTTTATACTTGCTGCGGATTTGGGCGCGCTGCCGTGCCCTCCGGAGCCTCCACGGGCACGCATGAGGCATTGGAGCTGCGGGATGGCGGCGACAGATATGATGGAAAGGGCGTCTTGAAGGCAGTCAAGAACGTGAATGATGTCATTGCGCCTGAAATGCTCGGCATGGATGCCTCTGCTCAGAGGGAGATCGATGAGTTCATGATCAAGATGGATGGGACGCCAAACAAGTCGAATCTCGGAGCCAACGCTATTCTGGGAGTATCACTGGCAACGGCCAAGGCCGCAGCCTCCTCCTCTGGAATGCCGCTTTACAAGTATCTTGGCGGAGTTAACACCGCGAGGCTGCCAATTCCGTCCTTCAATGTTCTTAACGGCGGCCAGCATGCAGGAAACAATCTCTCCATTCAGGAGTTCATGATTCTGCCCACCGGTGCCAAGACCTTCAGCGAGGGGCTGCGCATGGCTGCGGAGACCTATCATGCCCTGGGAAAGATCCTGAAGGGCAAGTATGGAGTGGGCGCGACAAACGTCGGATATGAGGGCGGCTATGCACCACCTCTGGTCAAGACGCGCGATGCACTGGATGCGATCATGAGCGCTCTGGATATCAGCGGCTATGGAGAGGAGATCAGGATCGGCCTCGACTCGGCAGCCTCCAGCTTCTACATGGAGGGAGGATACTCGGTTGATGGAAACCGGCTGACGCCTGGAGAGCTTATCGATTACTATGTGGATCTGGTCAAGACCTACCCCATCGTCTCTCTGGAGGACCCGTTCGAGGAAGAAGCCTACGATGACTTCGCCCGCCTGACTGCAAAGCTTCCAGGAACTATAATCATCGGCGACGACCTATACGTCACCAATATAAAGCGCCTGGAGAAGGGCATCAAGATGTGTGCCACCAATGCCCTGCTGCTCAAGCTCAACCAGATCGGTTCCGTGTCCGAAGCCTTTGATGCTGCCAGGATGTCCTTCCGTGCAGGATGGAAGGTCATGGCTTCCCACCGCTCTGCAGAGACCGAGGACTCGGCACTGGCCGATGTCTCCGTCGCTCTGGGCTGCGAGATGCTCAAGACCGGAGCGCCCGCTCGTTCGGAGCGCCTTGCCAAGTATAACCAACTGCTGCGCATCCAGGAGGAGCTGGGCGAGGCGGCAGGATACGCCGTGATTTAGATCTAATATTCTCCATTTCTGTTTGCTTTTCCCTTTTAGAAGGAAGGGAAAAGCACCACTCTTTTCCGACTGCAAGCAAATTATACCCTATTGATTTGCGCTCGAAACATCTATACCGGATCAGTGCCCTCAACTAAATCATGGACTACTCATTCAAGCGCGGATTCAAGCCTGATTTAGAGCGCATTCAAAAGGCCCTGGAAGAGGAATTCCCGGTCGATATCAAGCAGGATGGCGATAAGCTCCTGCTCAGCTACGGGGCCTTAAAGAGCATCAATATCTGGATCAATGGTAAGAAGCTCTTTGTGACCACAGAGTCGGATACGGGAGCCTCTGACAGTGTGGTTATGGATACCAACAAACGCTTCCGAAATTTCCTGGAGAAAGCAACGGGCTACACTGCAAAGCAGAGGCTCCAGATGGCTAAAAAAGAGGTTGCAAAGGCGGCAGAATAAAGCCTCAAACCCATGGCCTCTAGTACAGCGACAACTGCCCTTTTACAAATTTCTCCACCAGGGCATCTGTGCTCGAAAGCCAGTAGTCCAGGATTTCGTTCACGCTAGCCTCCAGTCCAGGCGTCATCGACAGGTCTCCAGAGATCCTCACGCCTCGCAGCAGCGGCTGGCTGATGGGCGAGCCGATCTTGCTTACCAGTGTCACATAGGCTTCCTCTATCCCGCCCAGCTCTGCGATATCGGCTGCGGCTTTCTGGGCCAGCACATTGTAGATCTTGCCCACGTGGCTGACCGGATTCTTTCCTGCAATGGCCTCCATCGTCATGGGGCGCATGGGAGTGATGAGGCCATTGCCGCGGTTGCCCCTGCCCGTTGCACCGTCATCTCCCATCTCGATGGAAGTGCCAGTGACTGTCAGGTAGATGTTCTCGCCCACATCAGCGCAGTTTACGCAGACCTCGACATCTCCTGCTCCAGAGGCTTCCGCTTTTCTCACAATGGCCTCCTGCACGCGGGTCTTTGCCCCATCGTACTCCTCTCGCGAGTTTATAAACCGTGAGACCATGGCCCCTGCTGCCACAATGGTGAGCTTCTCCCCAATTCGGACGGCCATGAGCTTGGTGTCCTCGCCCACGCCCTTGATTACCTTCATCTCCCTTTCGAGGTCCAGGACAAGCTTTTCCGTCTGGCTCAGGGGAGCATAGCCCACACCGATTGAGGTGTCATTTGCCCCTTTTCCGATAAGGCTTCTCAGCTCCGGAGCGCCTTCCTCCACACGAGGCTCGACCAGGAACTCATGCAGGTTCGGCACGGTTTTGCGGAAGTGAGAGGACACGGAATCCTCGATGATCTCGTTTACGGGCTTACCGGAGGGACGGGTGGCTCTGCCGCCCACGACCACAGCAGGCGGCTTTTGGATAGACCCGCCTCCGAACTGGGGAGAGCTTTTGCCTGCGATGATCAGCACCTTGTCCACATTATGGTGTAGTATCTGGCCGAACTCGTCCAGATAAAACTGCGAGAGCGATCTGGATATGGCTTCGGAGATTCCGTCCGCCAGAGTGTCCGGGTGTCCGGTGCCCTTTCGCTCCACCACCTCAAAGGGCGGGAGGACATGCTTTTGCAGGGAGATCATAATAGTACTGGAACAGATTGCGATTAATATCTTTCGAAAGAACCAAAATATGAGATGATTGGATGTCTCGGTGAGGTGTAATATCGCATCCTGTTCAAGGGAGGCACCTGGGTCTTTGCCTTGTTCGCCCGCGAGGCTTTCTCTCCCAGAACCTGCCTTATGACTTTGGTCTTCTTTCGCACTGCTTTTATATCGCCCATCATCTCTTTCATGTCCTCTCACTCACGATGAATTTATTTAGATTGTTTTCTCCTTTCGCCTTTCTTCAATTTTTGGGCTTCCTGCAGATTTCTGGAGCAATAAACAAATTTTCCTATCCATATATATTTTTATGCTTTAAAGTTTCATGATGTTGATATTCTGGCCACATAAGGTCTAAGTAAGATGCGGTATGTTCATATACAACATTATATCAATATTCCAAAACTTTGGCGTTGGATGATGCAATATATGCGAGAATCTAGCGAAAATCAGTCTTGTGCCACGCGACTGTGCACGGCAGTCTACAGAGTTTTTAACGACGATATGATGATTGCTCTTGCAGCAATTCTCGCATGCAGCGTCATTTTTCAAATGTTATTTGAGTTTTCGCCGGGAATGCTTGTAATTTTTGAATATTTAAATTACCTTATTATTGCTGCTTTTGCTGCTGAGTATATTTTGAAGTTATACGTTGCCAAGTCTAGGGCTTCGTTTGTATCTAATCCCTTGCACATTCTTGATCTGTTTATAATACTTCTTGCATTATTTGACATAACATTTATCGGCTATATTTCGATAATACCAAATCAGGCCCAATTATCTCCTGTACTGCGATTGCTTCGCCTATTGCCTCGTCTATTGCCTCGTGTACTTTTAACCTTCTTTTTAGCGGGAAGAACTGCGAAAAGAATCGAGAATCCAGATGTCATAGAGAATCCCTCCAAGCCTGTTCTGCAAATTTCCACATTTGAACCAATGGGCAATCCTAAAAGATGTGATGCAAAAGACGCAGGCTGCTCCATTATGCTAAATGCAGAACCGATATGGATTGATTTTCAATATGTCGCGGAAAATGATCTTGAATTTATAGAACGCACCACCAATATATCCCGTGATATGCTTGAAACAAAGCTCATTTTGGCCTCTTTCCCGAGGATCGATCCTGCTGAAGGAGTTCCTACTATTTTCCTATGGGATTCGCAGATCAAATTAAATGATTCAAGCACAGATGCGATCGATATTGCCACAAATAATATTCTGGTAGTATGTAATGGCCAGAAAATCATTACATTGAGCAGAGAAAAGAGCGATCTGTTTGACAAAATCTCAAGCGAGCTAGCCAATAAAGGCTCGCGTGACCATTTTAAGGGAGAAGAGTTCACGGTCAAAATCCTGTATTCTCTTCTCAGACGGAAAATGCTTGACTACAGCGATATAGTCCAAAAAATCGAACAAAAGACAATTGGATTCGAGGAAATCCCTGTGGATAGAACGTCTCCCAAATTTCTTGAAGAGACCTTCCATTTCAAAAAGGAGATTCAAAAGGTTTACAGTAATCTCTGGCATTTCCACCAGGTCTTGCATCAATTGATAGATCCAAAAAATTTATCACTGCTAAAAATAAATGACAGCACTGATTTTAATAACCTCCATGAGGAATCTGATTATTTGTTAGAAACTGCTAAGAATATCAGAGAAAGCCTGATCTCGCTTATAGAGCTGCATATAAACACGGTTTCCTATGATATGAACAGGGTCATGAAAGTAATTGCGGTCATCACCTGCCTTGCCATCATTCCGTCGGTAGTCGGTGGATTGCTTGGGGTTAACATTGCGGAGGCAGATTTTCCAATAAAGCTGGGAGAGCTCATATTTCTTGTATTTTCTTTCATGCTTCTCGGTCTATATGCATTCTATAAGATGGACTGGCTGAAGTAGACTATCCTATCCATGTCTCTTGCTATCTATTTGTCTTGCCTCATCAGGAAAATCCCGCAACGAGGGCCAGCCGCGGCCTTGAGCCATGCAAGTGGCCAGGAAGCAAATGTTTTATACATCCTACATATAATCGCTATTACTATGTCACAAGACTCTGTGGGGAATCGTCTTCTACGACGTTCGGTCGCTTGTTAATGAAAAAGTAAGCATTTTTGACACCACTCTTCGAGATGGCGAGCAGACCCCGGGCGTTTCTCTCACCCCGGAAAAGAAGCTCAAGATCGCCGGGCAGCTTGACAAACTCGGCGTCAATGTTATCGAGGCCGGTTTTCCCGTTTCTTCTAAGGGCGAATTCGATAGCGTCAGGCAGATCGCAAAAGCGGGGCTCGGCTCGCAGGTCTGCGGCCTCTCTCGAATAGTCAGGAAGGATGCTCAAGCCTGTATCGACGCCGATGTGGGAATGGTGCACGTCTTCACTCCAACCTCTGACATTCAGATTGCTCATACCATCAAGATGAGCCATGACGATATCGTGGCTGCGGCCATGGATACGGTGCAGCTCGTAAAGGATAATGGCAGAACCTGCCTCTTCTCGGCGATGGACGCCACCCGCACCTCGCCTGAGTTCCTGCACCGCATATTCAAGGCAGTAGAGGAGGTACATTGCGATATCATCAACATCCCTGACACGGTGGGCGTGGCCGTTCCTTCGTCGTTCTATCGCTTCGTCAAGGACGTATGCGATGATGTCGACATGATAGTCGATGTCCACTGCCACAACGACTTTGGCCTGGCAGTGGCCAACAGCCTGGCGGCAGTGGAAGCAGGAGCAAGGGAGATCCAGGTCTGCGTCAATGGCCTCGGCGAGAGAGCAGGCAATGCTAACCTTGCCGAGACTGTGATGTGCCTGCACTCGATCTATGGCGCAAAGACCAGCATCAAGACAGAGTATCTGGTGGAGACCGCCCGAATGGTGGAACGCCTAACCGAAGTCAAGATCCCAATCACTGCTCCAATAGTTGGCGATAATGCCTTCTCTCATGAGTCAGGCATTCACAGTCATGGAGTGATCGAGAACAGTAAGACCTTTGAACCTGGCATTATGACTCCGGAGATGGTGGGCCACAAGAGAAGAATCGTCATGGGCAAGCACACAGGCAAGCACGCCGTCAAAAAGGTGCTGGAGGAGTCAGGCTACCAGCCCACCGAGGAGCAGCTCTTGGAGATCCTGGAGAGGATCAAGGAACTGGGAGACAAAGGAAAGCAGGTTGCCAATATAGATCTCCAGACTATAGCCGATGTGGTGATCGGAGAAGTGGCCAAGGGGAGTCAGGCAGTGCTGCTCAAGGAGGTTTCGGTCATGACCGGCAACATCATCACGCCCACAGCAACCGTACGGGCCATGGTGCGCGGCAAGGAGAAGGTGCTGGCAAATACAGGCGTAGGGCCGGTAGATGCGGCAGTAAACGCCGTGCAGGGCCTCCTGGAAAGCGATACGTCCATTCACCTCTGCGACTTCAGAATTGAGGCCATAACTGGTGGTGCCGATGCACTGGCGGAAGTGGTAGTTGGGGTCGAAGACGATCTGGGCCACAGGGTCAGCGCCAAATCCGCACGCGAGGATATCGTCATGGCCTCGGTGGAAGCGCTGGTCAGCGCAATAAACAGATTAATGCTGCTGAATTCCAATAAAAAATAGCGTCCGGATTGAATTTTGTCTATTTTTTTATTTTTATAAATTTTCCAGTGCCCGTCTTGATACCAAAACAGATAATACTTCCGAGAATGAATGCCGTCTGAAGCCAAATGATAATATCCCATGATATCTTTTCCGGAGAATTACCAGCATCATTAGAGTTGATGCTCCTGGAGGAATCCTATAGTTGTTGAATGAATCGCAGGGCAAAAGCTTGCGGGAGAGAGCATCGCAGAGCGCAAATTTGCAGGGAGTAATCGATGCACATTGCCACCTTGATTTCAAGCAGTTCAATAAGGATCGTGACAGTGTGCTGGAAAGAGCACGCTCCTCAGGCGTCGTCCGGATGATAAACTCGGGCGTGGACTATTCCACAAATCAAAAATCCCTGGAGTTGGCTAAAAAGTATGACTTCATATCTGTCACTTTGGGGCTCAGTCCAAATACTCTGGACGACATAAAGGAAATTGAGCTTAACAGGCTCATGGAGCAGATAAGAGAGAACTCTGGCCAGGCCATTGGAATTGGCGAGGCCGGGCTTGATTACTACCACTGCAAGGATGCGGGACAGAGACAGCGCCAGGCAGAGGTCTTCAAAAAGGTCATTGACATGGCGGAATCATTGCATCTGCCGCTTGTCATTCATTCCAGAGACGCCGAGCAGCAGGCCCTCAATATGGTCAAGCATCTGGATAAGGTGGTCTTTCACTGCTACAGCGGCAGCCTGGGCACGATGAAAGATGCTCTTGATAGAGGATACTACATCTCACTCGCCACAAACATTTGCCGCTCCGGGCATCATCAGATTCTGGCCAGGAATGTGTCTCTTGAGCAGCTCCTGATTGAGACGGACAGCCCATTTCTTTCACCACGGGGCGGTCGCAATGAGCCCTGCAATGTTCTGGAATCCGTGAGGTTGATCGGCAGGATCAGGGGCATGGAACCTCAGGAGATCGCTACAAAGACCTCGGAGAATACAAAACGAATTTATAACATCCGCTGAAATGTCCAGAAAATAAGGAATTTGGAAAAAATCCAATTATCAAGAAAGGGTTAACATGGATCGGATGCCGATACACTTCGAGCACATCATGAGGTATCTGGGCTCCAAGAAGGAGAAAGGCCGAAAGAAGATCGGTCTTCTGGTAGATGGGCCCAACATGCTCAGGAAGGAGTTTCAGATGGACCTTGAGGAGATCAGGGATATTCTCAAGGATTATGGTGACATCAAAATGGGCAAGGTCTTTCTGAATCAATATGCTTCGGAAAAATTGGTCGAGGCGGTGGAAAATCAGGGGTTTGAGCCGGTGATATGTACCAGTGATGTGGATGTGAGGATGGCGGTGGAGGGTGTGGACATGATCTACAATCCTGTAATCGACACTCTTGCCCTCGTCACCCGTGACGCGGATCTTAAGCCTGTGCTTATGAAGGCCATGGAGCACGGCAAGGAGACCATTATCTTCGGGGCGGAGCCTGGCTTTTCTGTGGCTCTCAGGAACTCTGCGGATTATGTCATAGTGCTGCGCGAGGGGCAGTATGTAACCGAATGAGATTCTAGGTTTTGGGATTGCTCTTAGGCTTCTGGCCGAATGGCTTTTATGAAATAAAGAGCAATACTGTTTTTGGGAGTGAATTTGATTTCTCAAGATGACTTTAGGGAGAGGGATGAGTGGAGCGATCCGCAGGTGTCGAGATACGGCTGGCGGGATCGCATTCCTTTCGGCTTGCCCGTCTCTTATTCTGGGCTAATATTACTGATCTGCGTAATTGTGTATTTCCTGAGCCTCATTGCTCCCGGCTTTGTCTATGGGTTTTTGGCGCTGAATCCGGACTATCTCATGCAAAGGCCTTGGACGCTTGTGACGCACATGTTCGTCCATGCGAGCTTCGATCATCTGCTCTTCAATATGCTCTTTTTATTCTTCTTCGGAATGGAGCTGGAGAGGCGTGTGGGAGAGCGCCGGTTCCTAGAGATTTATCTCCTCTCCGGAGTTGTGGCGGCAGTCGGCCAGATGCTAATCTCAGGCGGTTCAATGGTGGGTGCGAGCGGCGCTCTCTATGGCGTCATGGGCTGCCTGGCGGTGATCGCTCCAGAGATCCGGGTGCTGCTCTTCTTCGTGATTCCGCTCAGCATTCGCGCTTCTGTGGTGCTGTTTGCCCTGCTCGATTTCATGATGATAGGCTCAGCAGACAACATCGCACACATGGCCCATATCTCGGGACTTCTGGTGGGATTGGCATTCGGGCAGATGATGAAAAAGCAGCCAACATATTATTATAATATTTAGGCTTTCCTTTGAAGCGGCAGGATATTAGGCTATGATCTCCTCTGCCTGGGCTGTTAGAGCTGGAAGGAATCTACACCTGCTATCCCAAAGAGAAATAGTCAAATAGCTTGCGGACACATAAAAAGATGACCATGAAATTCAAGATTACCATCACCGGCCCTAAAGTGCATGACGTGGGTTACCGTGTGTTCCTTCTCAAGAATGCCATGAACATGGGACTTCCAGGCCTTTCGGCCTACAATTGGGAAGAGAAAGGCCAAAAAGAGGTGGTTGCCCTGGTGGAAGGAGATGAGGTCAGAACCAAAACCTTCTTGCAGACCATTAGGGCAAGCAAGCCTGACCTGGCCGAGGTTGCCAAGGTAACTTTTGAGCCATATGACGGCGATGTTGGAAGGACAAGCGAATTTGCCATGTTATTTTCCTTCGTTCAACTGGATAAGGCCATTCCTTTGCTTCTTGATATGAGGGGTGACCTCAAAGAGATGAAGGTTGATCTCAAAGAGATGAAGGTTGATCTCAAAGAGATGAAGGGCGATATCAAGGTCGTGCGCAATACCACCGAGGCAACCCTGGATGAGATCAAAGGCTTAAGAGAAGACATCCAGCCAGGATATGCAGCCAACTTCAGGCAGGTACAGGTCGATGTCCGAGCGATAAAGGATCGCCTGGGAATGCAATAGAAAAATTGGAAAAGTCAATACAATTTAATAATCTTCTTTTGAACGGCTAAGCCATTTGATGGCTGTTTCTCCGGATCAAAACCCAGATATCCCTGCTAAATCGAACAGGCATAATAGCATTCTTTAGCTCGATGATTTAGCAGATTCTGAAATATATAGATATTTGCGTCAGCTAGGGACCATCTTTTTATACTCCGAGATCTTTAATTAAAGCTAGATGCAGCATTGAAGGGATAAGTAAATCAGGAATACATTATATAATGACAAATATTGTTTATTCAGAGAATGATAAAAAAATGAAGCGTGATCATCGTTGATGTCTTTAGTTAAGGGATCTGTGGGCACTATCGTGGGTGAGACCAACCCGCTCGCTTTCAAGTTTCTCATAAACAAGGAGGTTGGCCGGGGTACTTATATCAAGGCCAAGGCTGAGGGAAAGGAGTGGATTTTAGCTCAAGTGGAAGACGTCAAAAGATCCAACAACGCATACAGCGTAAATCAGCTCAATGATGCCGCCAGGAATTACGATTCAAGAGAGATGATGATTGCCGAGGCAAGGGTCATAGGTGTAGGAGCAAACGGCAAACTGCATCTCCCGACAAGCCCTGCTCGACCAGGAGACCCTGTATTCATTGCGGATGAAAAGCTTATAAAGGCTACTTTGGGCTTGGCCAAAGGAGATATGTACATCGGCATGCTGCGGGGCTACGACATCCGGGTGGAGCTGGATGCCAATACCCTGGTGCAAAAGCACTGCAGCGTTCTGGCAAAGACGGGTTCTGGAAAATCTTATACTGCGGCTGTGATCCTTGAGGAGCTGCTGGAGAGAAAAGTTGCCTTGCTGATCATCGATCCCCACGGCGAGTATGCCTCCATGAAGGAAGCCAACAAGATTGGGGACTTCAGCAGGTACAAGATAAAGCCGAGGGGCTACGATGTGACAGTCTACACTCCGGGTGAACTGGCCATGAATCCCAGGGCAGACCGCCCCTTCCGCTTCAACGGCCTGAACCTCTCCGCCAGGGAGGTGGCCAAGATGATTCCCCATGAGGGCAGCAGCAGTGGACAGCTAGGACTGCTGTATGAGGCTATCAGCGCCCGGCGGGCGGAGACAGATGCCTATACGCTGGAGGACATAATCGAGCAGGTGGTCCGCAGCAACTCCAAGGTGAAATGGAATCTGGTCGGCCAGCTCGAGTCGCTCCTGGAGCTGGGGCTATTCTCCGGTTCGGCAACGCCATGTGAAGAGCTGCTCAGACCCGGAAAGGCTTCAGTCATCGACATGACCGGCATCCTGCCTGAGCTGCAGGCCATGGTTGTCTCCCGCCTCCTTACTGATATCTTCGAGGCGCGAAAGCGCAGACTGATATCGCCAGGAATGGTGGTGGTGGAAGAGGCGCATAACTACATCCCAGAGAGGGGAACGGGAAATGCCGCATCTACCAACATCGTCCGCACAATTGCCGCAGAAGGGAGAAAGTTCGGGCTGGGGCTGATGGTCATAAGCCAGAGGCCGGCCCGCGTGGACAAGAATGTCATATCTCAATGCAATACTCAGATCATCATGAGGGTCACCAACCCCAATGATCTCAAGGCTCTGAGCAAGGGTCTCGAAGGCATGACATCAGATCTGGAGGAGGAGATCAAGCGTCTGCCGGCTGGCGTGGCCATGCTGGTAAGCAATGAAATCGAGCGGCCCATTACAGTAAATGTGCGACCCAGGAAATCAAGGCATGGCGGTGTGAGCACCCAGATCGTGGTTAAGGAGACGCCCGGAATGGCGGGAATCCGAGCTTCTTCCGGCAGCTCTCGAAAAGGCCCGGAAAAGAAACCGACGAAACCCGCCAGCAGCGGTGCCAGGAAGCCAAGGAGCACGGAAAAGCCCGGAGGAAGATTGCTCAAGAAAGTCTTTGGCACAAGAAGAGCGTGAAGGCCGCTGTGGATGGCATGTACGCTTTTCCCGGAATTTCTTCAAGGCCATCTATGCAGCTTTTTTTTTGTCAATCTTTGCACCCCCTCGATCCCCGAAAAATTTATCAATCTTGAATTCCAATAAAGAATAAATAAATGGTGGTGTGGCATGTGGTGCCGGACAAGCTGCATTGATACTCACAACTCGAATATTGCTATTAATATCATCAATATCATCATTGCCACTATTAATAAATCTGTTAATTTTATTAATACTAGCTGTATTGAGGATGCACTATGAAATATCTGATCAGAACAGCATTGGCGGCCATGGCGTTGCTCCTCCTGGTCGTCCAGGCTGAGGAGGTAGATATGAAGAATATAGACGTCAATCTTGGCTTTGCAAAGTTTCCTGAGATCCATACCTGCCTGGGAATGGACACTTCGCCAAAAATAGAGATTCAAGTGAAGAATGTCACATCTCTGGCAATGATATTGGAGGATCCGGATGCTCCCTCCGGAGTCTTTACTCACTGGCTTATCTGGAATATTCCTCCATTATCCGTGATACCGCAGGCAATTTTGCATAACGCCACAGTTACAAAGCCATTCTCAGCAATTCAGGGCACAAACAGCTTTGGCGAGATCGGGTATAGCGGTCCCTGTCCTCCTCAAGGAAAGGCGCACAGATACTTCCTGCGTGCATTTGGGCTTGACTCTATGCTGAATATTAAGCCTGGTGCAAGCAGGCAGGAATTGGTCGCAGCCATGCAGGGCCATGTGCTGGCCCAGGGCGAGGCCATGGCCACCTTCAAGAGGTGAAGCCCTGGCAATCAGAATTTTCCCGATGATAAATGGAGATATCATGCATCAACCGCAAGCTTAATAACCGTTGGGCGTTGTGATTCGTCAAATGCCGAGATATAGTATCGGCTAAATGTGTAGTAAATATCGTGGTCAGGCAAATGGACTGTCCTGGAATTGGAGCTCTGCAATTCTGGCATCATGGAGATGAAATCGTTAAATGAAGGAAAATAAGAGATCAGCATGGACTTTGAAGGAGGCTCGGTTTTTTTGAAGTATACCAGGATGATTGTTGCCTTGGCTTTTCTGGCTGTGATTTGCACCTCCGCCCTGGCAGAGGGGATCAATTCAGACTATTCATCGCAAAAAGCAGATTATTGGTATCAGCGGGGGCTTGATGCGGCAGGAAATGGTGCATATCAGAATGCTCTAGACAATTACGAAAAAGCCCTGCAAATTTGCCCTGATAAAGCGGCTTTCTGGGATGGCAAAGCAGCGGCTCTTATGTCACTATATCTATCCGAAAAGAACCGGACTGCATTCAACAATTCGCTCCAGGCATATACCAGAGCGATCGAGCTCTATAATGCATCAATAGCCTCGAAACCTCAGGATGCCGATGTCTGGTATTTCAAGGGCTTGGCACAGAGCAACAAAGGCTTTGCCCTGCAAAAGGGTCATGCCTTCAATATATCAAGTGATGAGCTAAACGAGTCCGAACTCCTAATCGATGCTATAAGGTCATACCAGAATGCCTTAAAAATCAATCCCAAATATGCAACCGCCTGGAAAAATATTGGCATGAATTTTTATGCATTAGGAAAATATAATGAATCACTGCAAGCTTATGACCAGGCAATTGCCCTGGATTCCTCCTATCCATTAGCCTGGTACAACAAGGGCATCACGCTCTTTAAATTGAGCAGGTATAGCGAGGCCTTGCAGGCCTTTGATAAAGCGCTCCAGGTTTTTCCGAAAAACGAAGAATTGTGGCTTTTAAAAGGCAATTGTCTTGCGGCTCTTGGCAACCAGACCCAGGCCATCGACTGTTATGATACTGCTATCAGGCTGAGGCCATCTTATTCAGACGCCTGGCATCAGAAAGGTGTCGCTTATCAGAAGCTTGGATTGAATACTGTCGCTGATGCAGCTTTTTCCCAGGCGCGCTACTTCGGCAAAATCGTCTGATTCACAAATTATAAATATTGTGGTGAGGGATTGCCACCATCTCCTTCCAAAAGCCCTGTGACTATTGGCTTCAGATGGTGGGCATGCCCGCTCGGGCGTGGTCACTTATAATCCCGCTGAACCGGAATGAAGGTAACCGACGGGCCCTCTTACCCTCTTGGCATGTGATCCTATTATACTCTCAACCTTTGCCTGAACCCTATTTTCTACTCTGGTGCAGAAGATTTCGGACTTTTGGGCAGAGAGGAAGTCAATATCTCGCCAATGAAATGCTTGCCTTCCAGGGAATTGAAGAGAGGCAGCTCCCAATTCTGCACCACCAATCCATCTTTTCTATAGACCATTACGCCCCGCCTCTCCCATAAGGGGGTTCGGGCCAGATTCACGCCCTTTTGGAATGCCTGCTCATGAATCTCATTATCTTTCATTCCCCTGAGCACATCCATGGCTCCGGCAGGGCAAAATCCTTCTTCGATGAGCATGTAAAAGCCCCAAGAAAAGACATGATTTCTCCATGCTTCCTCCTGGCGCTCAACAAAATAGTCAACTATCTCTGCCAAGCTGAGGGAGATTATCCTGCAGTCCATCGAAACCTGTCTCCCTAGATTCAACGATAGAACAGAAGATAGAAAGCCCGCAACCAGGGAATCGATCTTTTCTACCCTGCCCGCCATTGGAGCTTCCAAATAGACGAGATTTATCTCATCCGAGAAAATATAGGCCAGCAAAGGCATAAGACCGGAATCTGAAAAGATATCCTGTGCTGCGCTTGACATAGATCGCGCAAAATCGATATCATAAGGCTTTTTGCAGTTCGAAAGAAGCTTCTTGAACCCGCGGCCATCTGCTCTGGCCACTAATGGCGCACGAGTTTTGAGACTGGAATAGATTTCCCAGCTAGCTATCCTTTTGCTGTGCCTTTGCATTTCTGCTCAGATGCCTGATGATGATGATATCGCCTATGGCCGTAACCCAACGATAAGGGATAACGATTCCCTTTCCTTTTTGGTCGAAAAGCTCCCTGTTCACGTCCCCCAGCGCCAGGCCGCTCACCACGCTATTCTCCGGGTCCAGAACGGCATCATCCACCCTGCCCACAAAGATGCCCTTCTGGGTATATACTTCCTGATCCAAGAGCGACGTTATCTCTGCGTTCACTGTACGTCCCATAATAAAATATAGGTTTTAGATATTAACTTTGCTCTGAAAAAACGACCTCCCGACAAGTCTATCAGGCCTGACGCAGGGAAAAAACGGTACGTGTTTCCAGTCTATCCGCGAAGCAGCGAAGCACAAAGAGATGCGGAAAATTTGCTGTCCCCTCCTCTCTTGTTAAATTGCATGGAGCCCAATTTTGCAGAGAAGGACATCCCTGGCAAAATAATTGAAATGAGGCCCCGTTTTGGGGTAAACGCTATTCCTGCCTCAGGTGCTGGTGTATCCATATGGATAATTGGGATCGTATCCAGGGTAGTTATTCCATGGATCATAAGTGGATTTCCCATCAGAAAGGAGGCTATAGATATTATATCCAGGATATGCAGTGACATATCCTGTGGCAAATCCGGTAGAATATTGGCTTAAATTTTGAAGCTTATTCTGCCCGTAAGGAGATACACTATTATTGTATCCCATATTAAAGTGAGATGTATTGTAGTCAGCAGGATAGTTGAGCGATCCGTTGGAAACTGAGAATCCTCGTGGTGCACTTCCCCAGCTCCAGAGATTGCCGTCCTTCGCAGATGAGCTATCGCTGGACGGAGCCATTGATGAAGTCGCAGAGGGGGAAATAGAAGTAGGATTATTCTGAGAATCTGAGCTGGAGTTATCCTCATATTGCCATACAACACCAACACAAGATAGACAAAACAGCACGATCAGGGCAATGATGGCCGGAACTATTTTTTGGCTGCACATCTTTGCGACCTGCATTGTATGCCTCGAACCCTGTTCAGGTCTCAAGGCATAAAAACATGTGGTAAACCCCCAAAACCGCCTGAAGCCCGGTCCGTTTCTCCATGCCGTTTTCATCTCGGAATCTGTCGTGACGTACTGCCCTTCTAAAAGGGCGGGTTCTATGCAACCCTTTGTAACAATTTAGATAATGCCTGACCATCTTAATCGAGAAATCCGTTTCATGAGGCATCATCTGTCCTTCAGATTAAGGTCGCGGCCTGCAGTTAAACAGGCGGGCAAGAATATAACTCAATAATGACGCCGGAAACGTATCAACTTAATTTTAGTGGTTATTTCGTTCGAGCGTTTGCAAAACAAATAGATTAGAACGAATAAAAAACGTTCAGGAGGGCAAATGATCTGCATAAAATTTATAATTTTGGGGGCAACTCCGGAATTGAGCGTTCTTTTTTCTGCAATATCAATGAATTTACCGATAAAGAACAATTAGAAGCATACGAATCGATTTTTGAACTTCCATTTGGCTTTAATTTCGAATCATGTCCGCATTTATTGGCGTTCGTTCGGTTCTAGACTCATATATCGTTCGGTGGATGCTGGGTATTGCAGGAATACTCAGATAAAAAGAGCCGTTCCTGTCAGTGGAGGTTCAGAACAATGAAACATGCAAAGGTATTAATGGCGTTGTTGGCTGCGTGTGTCCTCATCATCTCGCCGGTCTTTTCAATGCCAGATTCAGGAAAGCATCAGGCAAACTCTCAGAACGGCATGCATCTAATAGGCGAAAATTCAAGGGGCCTGCAATCATGTGATTGCCCGGCAGGAGAAAAGGCATTGGATAAAGAGACCGGCCCCAGGTCCATGATGGATGGAAAATTGCCAGATCAGAGCTGCCAGAACCGGAAGAAGATGCCCGGACAGGAGATGGA
>CABMDX010000008.1 GCA_902385025.1 uncultured archaeon
CCTGCTGCTGCCGCCCTATCTGGCCGACCGGCACCTGGCGGGCGATCTGCATATTCACGACCTGGAGTATTTCGGAACGAGGCCGTTTTGTCAAGATTGGGATCTTCGTTACTTTTTTTACTACGGATTGATGCCCGATGGCCTTGGAACTAAAGCCAGTGTGGCGGGCCCTGCCAAGAAGCCGGAGGTCGCCATCCTGCACGCAGTCAAGGCTCTGGGCAGCGCCCAGACCAACTTCGCCGGAGGCCAGGGATTCTACAACTTCCTGACCTTTATCGCACCCTATTTCGAGGGCCAATCCTACGAAGAGATCGTGCAGCTCATGCAGATGTTTGTTTATGAGATGACGCAGATGATGGTCGCTCGCGGCGGCCAGCTCGTCTTCTCATCTGTGCAGCTCACGCCAGGCGTCCCAAAGCTCTGGAGGGACAAGCCTGCCGTCTACTCCGGAAAGATCTGGAACGGCTCATCCCCTGAGGCACCGCTGAAGACCTACGGCCAGTTCGAGCGCGAGGTGCGCCTGGCTTTCAAAGCCCTCATGCAGGTCATGCTGGACGGAGACTACTGGGGCAAGCCCTTCAACTTCCCCAAGCCAGAGATCAGCATCGAGCCGGATTTCATGAAGGAGGACTTGGCATTCAATGCCGCTCATCCCGATCTTCCAAGCTACCAGGACCTCTACCTGCTGACGTTCAAGCTGGCAGCAGAGTATGGCACGCCATACTTTGACAACCAGCTCCCAGCTTACCGCGGCGCGGGCGAAGGAATATCATGCTACCAGTGCCTGGCAGGAGACGAGCTGGTTCCCTTTGCAGGAGCCAGCGAAGAGATGCAAATCGAGCGGATAGATGAGCTATTCGAGCGTGCAGCAAAGAATGGCCTGGATGTGGACCCGAATGGCGTTGAATTCGCAAAGCTCAGCGCTTATACACCCAGTGTTGACTTTGACACATTCAAGGCGTCACTGAGGCCATTTAAGGGCATAATGCGCAAGAGCTACCAAGGTAAGCTACTGAACATCATTCTAACCACAGGAAGACGCATACGGGTTACGCCGGACCATCCAGTTTTCACTCTAGAATCTGGCGGATTTGAAAAGAAGACCGCAAAGGAAGTTGAAGCTGGAGAGTTCATACCTGTGCTCAATCGGCCAGATCTAGCCTTGCCTTTCATCATATTGCGGGATGAAGCTGATTTGAGCTACCAGGATCGCGTGATTGATTGCGGCGATCTCTCCGTCTGTTTGCGCCTCAAGAATAATGGCGCTGTGGAGAGGCAGGCAATAGGAGACATGCATGCCTTAAGGGTCAGAGAGATCATTGAAGAGGATTATGATGGCTACGTCTACGACATGGTAGATGTCGCAGACACACACAACTTCTGCAATGCCCTGGGTGTAGTAACAGGAAACTGCTGCGCGTACCAATTTGCAGCCACAGCAGAAAGCGACAATCAGTTCGAGGACAAGCTGCGCTTCAAAGATGGCAAACACTTCTCGATGGGCTCCTGGCAAGTGGTATCCCTCAACTGCCCGCGTGCCGCATATCTCGCCCGTGGCGACGACGATCTGCTCTTTGAGTACCTGCGGGAGCTGATGGACACATCCGTCGAGATCTTCAAGGTCAAGCGCGAGTGGATGAACCAGATCATCAAGAATCACCGCATGCCCTTTGCCACCCAGCAGCCCAAAGACCCGCGCACTGGCGAAAAAGGCTCAATAGCCGTCGGCCTTGAGGGGCTGGTCTACACCATAGGTGTGGTGGGCGTCAACGAGATGGTGCAGTTCCATACCGGAAAGCAGATGCATGAGTCCAAGGATGCCTGGAAGCTGGCAGTGAGAGCCATGACGGAGATGGAGATCTATGCCAAGAAGCTCTCAGAGCAGCACGGCATGACCATCGCCCTCGCACGAACACCTGCCGAGACCACCGCCCAGCGCTTCGCGGTATCCGACCTGATCCATGAGGAATTCCGGGACTATGCCGAGAAAGTCGTGAAAGGCGATCTGGACGCCGTGAGGAAGAATATGCAAAGAACGCGTGATCTGCCTGTCTATTACACCAATGGAACCCATCTGCCGCCCAGCGCAGATGTGACCATCTTCGAGAGGGCAAAACTCGAGCATGTCTTCTTCCCAATAGTCGATGGCGGCAACATCTTCCATATCTTCATGGGCGAGGCTACCCCGGACCCCCAGGGCCTGATGGACTTCGGACTGCGCCTGGCGAGAGAGACCCAGATCGGCTACTTCACATTCACCAAAGACATGACGGTGTGTCTGGGATGCTCTCAGGTCTCGGGCGGCCTGAAGGACAACTGCCCAAGCTGCGGATCGGAGGAGGTCTACCACATCAGACGCATTACCGGATATCTGCAGGCCGTGAGCGGGTGGAATAGCGCCAAGAGGCAGGAGCTAAAAGATCGAAAAAGGTACAACGACCTGGCATAATCCATACGAAAGGTATATATCGGATATACTTACTGGTGGATTTGCCAGTGAGGCAAATTGGAGGAGTCAATAATGCCTGCAGTTGTTAACAGAGAAGAATGCGTAAGCTGTGGAACTTGCGTCGAGGAGTGCCCTGAAGAAGCCATCGCTCTGGACGACGAGGAAATAGCAGTCGTAAACAAGGAAAAGTGCACTGAGTGCAAGACATGCGTTGAGGCTTGCCCATCTGAAGCCATCAGCATGGAATAAATTGCACTTTTAGTACATTTTTTTAGGTAATTTTTTCTTCACGTTCTGATTGGACTCGGGATCTTTTGGGCCCAAGGCCAATTTGACGATTTACTCGCCTTCAGTTATAGCTTCGTAAAACAGCTCCCAATCAAGAGTCGTGGCGACGCAGCCTGCCTTCGAGAGAGGGACTCCACGGGCAGGTATAGAGTGCGTGTGACACAGATCCAGCCCCTCCTTTATTTCCATATGGCAGCCAACCCCGACAATCGCTCCTGGCCTATATTTCTTGATAATCCTCTTGATAAAGCTGGAGCCAGGAACCATGAAGAACCTGTAGCCCAGGCTTTCCGCATACCTCTTGGCCTCGCCCACTCCGCACTGCCCGCAATTAATGCAGATTATGCCCTCTGGAGTGAGCTTGGCAGGGCACACCGTGCTGCGAACGCACTGGGGCATGAAGATGAACCTCTTCTCGATGGGCGTCCTGAGAAACTCCTTATGATTAATATAATTTCGAAGGCGCACCCCGACATCATCCACAATGGAATCATCCACTCTGATCATCCAAAAGAGGGTCTTTATTACACCCTCCAGAAGAATTATGCCCAGCAGCATAGTCCGAGCAGCAAAGAAGTTGCCCGTCTTAAAGGAATAGAGGATAAGCAGTGCCACCATTATGGATAAAATCAGAATGGAGATGACCAGAAATACCACAGCTTCGCCTAATAGATAGAATAACTGGTCCACGTACGCCGGGAACATGTCTGAAGCTTCAAATCCCCTGGTTTATAAACCTGCCACTACTTCCAAACGGCGCAAGTTTTTTATTCCACCCGAGATTGTTGGCTAGTACCTTCGCCTTTATGAAATTTAATGAGGACTATAAAGATGGCCAAGTTGCATAGCAGAAAAAAGGGCTCCTCCCGATCCCGACCACCCGCAGGTGCAAAGGTACCTGCCTGGTCTGATGTATCCAAAGAGGAGCTGGAAAAGGCAATCATGAAGCTACAGGAGAGCGGACTGCCCAGCAGCCGCATTGGTTTGACCTTGCGGGACCAGTACGGAGTGCCGAGCACCAAGCTGGTTCTGGGCAAGAGCTTGAACGGCTTCCTGAAAGAGAACAACGCTCTGCCAGATGTGCCAGAGGATCTGACAAATCTGATGAGAAAGGCCCTGCACATCCGCAAGCATATCAAGTCTAACGCTAAGGATGTCCACAACAAGAGGGCTCTGCAGCTCACAGAGAACAAGATCAGAAGACTGGTGAAATACTATCACGACTCCGGGCGGCTGGCGCCGGATTGGATCTACTCGCCCGAGACTGCTGAGATTCTCATCTCATGAAGCGGCTCGACAAAGCTGCAGAAGCTATTGCCAAGTCGATAATGCAATGCAGCAGCATGCAGGTGATCTCGCACAACGACGCTGACGGGATCACTTCCGCAGGCCTGATCTGCAATGCATTGCTTCGCGCGGGGATTCCATTTCAGGCCAAGCTATTGAACCGGCTGGATGAATCTGTTCTTGACAGCTTGAATGGACCGGTTGTCTTCTGCGACATGGGCAGCGGCAAGCCGGAGCTAATCTCGCGCGTCAAAGATGAATGTTTTGTACTGGACCACCACAGACCGGTGGGTACCTTGAGCTGTGATCATCTCAATCCTCATCTTTTCGGCATAGATGGGGCCTTTGAGCTGTCCGCGGCCGGCACGGTCTATTCCGTGGTTCGCCACATGGGCGACAATGCCGACCTCGCAGGCCTGGCATTGGTTGGCGCCATGGGCGACCGCCAGGCCATGATCGGTGCGAATAGAACCATTTTAGATGAGGCCCTGGCAACAGGTGCCGTCGAGGTTAAAGCCGGCCTCAAATTGTCCGAAGATGGGCCGATAGATGAGGTATTCTCACATAGCATCGAGCCGCTACTCGACTATACCGGCGATCCTGAGAAGACAAGAAAATTTTTGGATGATCTCTCTATAAAGGGCAATGTAGAGAATCTTGCGAGAGACGATCTGTCAAAGCTATGCACAGCTCTTACGCTTAAACTTCTCATGCAGGGCAGCTTTGCAGCTGACTCGGTTCTGGGAGAGGTGATTCGCCTCAAGCATGAGGTGGTGGAGAACTCCCTGGAACTCGTGCAGCTCCTCAATGCCTGCGGCAACCGGGATGTTCCGGGCCTGGGCCTGACCCTCTGCCTCAGGGATAAAAGCAGCCTTGATGAGGCCAGAAAGCTAGCCGCCGAATATAAAGGCCACATACTGAGAGAAATAAACATCCTGCGCGAGCAGAACCGGGTCATGAAGAACATCCGCTACCTTATGATGGAGAAGATGGAAGCGGGCGCGGTGGTCTCGGGTCTAGGGATTCGGTACCTTTATGCAGATATGCCCCTCATCACACTAAACCACAAAGATGATATGGTCAAGATATCAGCGCGCGGAACCAAGCCCCTTATTGCCAGGGGATTGGATCTATCCGTTGCGCTCCGCAAGGCAGCCGAGGCCGTCGGGGGCAGTGGCGGAGGGCATACCATAGCCAGCGGCGCCTCAATTCCGCCGGGCACCGAGCAGGAGTTCCTCTGTCAGGTGGACGAAATTGTAGGAGAGCAACTGCATAAAGGAGCTGATGTGGCCGCCCCAAAGGCCAAGGATGCGGCATGATGTGGGCCCGGCTGGAATTGTCTGGAGAACAGAGTGCTCTGGTTGCAGGCTCAATTGAGCCCGACAACCTGCCCAATATGCACCTTCAGATAGAGCAGGGTCGCTTGTGTCTGCAATTTTCCACGGAGAAGATCGGCACACTCCTTTCCACAGTTGACGATCTGCTGATGAACATTAAAATAGCGGAAGAGACACTGAATTCTTCGGAGGAGAGATGAAATTTTACTTGGAGGCAAGCTTCCGGCTCAGCGGTGATGCTACTATGGCCGAAGCTGCCATTTCGGACTTCTTTGGCAAAGCTGCAGGGATTCTGCAAAAGGGAGCGCCTGAGGGCCAGGGCGCGAAAATCACTGAGTGGAAGCTGGACGGCAGCAGGATCAATCTATCAATCGAGAGCGACAGGTTCGTTCGCGCCCATGATGCTCTGCTCAGACTGCGCCGCCCTCTGTCTGAGATCCTGGGAAAGCAATATCGCATTGGAGTGCGTGGTCTGGATATAAGCAAATTCGAGATCGAGGTTGAGTCCGACAGGAATATAGAGCACAAAATACCCTATGTGCGGGATATAAAATACGAAAACGGGCGACTTCACCTTTCCCTGGACGTGGGCCCTGGAGGCGCTCTCGGCCAGTCGGAGATCGAGAACCGCATTCCCGACAGAATAGTCAGCCTTCTGGAGGATAAGCTGCAAAGCAGCTACGGCGGCAAAACCGAGCACTGGGAACTGCTCTGGGAGAGCGAACCACGTGAGCCCAAGTTCCAGAGGGATCCTACCGAAGAGATGGTCAAACAGGGCTGGATCAAACACGGCTCCAGCCGTGGTCAGTGGATCTACGGCCCAGAGGCAACACATGTCTTCCGAACCTTCGAGCAGATAGTATTGGAAGAGATCATCCGGCCCCTTGGCTATCTGGAGATGATCTTTCCAAAGCTGGATACATGGGATGTATGGAAGAAGAGCGGCCATGCTAAGGGAGTCTATCCGGAGATCTATTTCGTCTGCCCTCCCAAGACCCGTGACCCGGCCTTCTGGGAAGAGGTCATGGACTACTACAAAGTCACTCATGAGGTGCCCCTTGAGCTTGTCAAGGAGAAGATCGACGTGCCCATCGGAGGCATGTGCTACGCCCAATGCCCCACCTTCTGGGGCTTCCTACAGGGAATGACGCTTCCAAATAGCGAGCTGCCCATCACGGTCTTTGACCGATCCGGCACCAGCCACCGCTACGAGTCCGGAGGCATTCACGGAATCGAGCGCGTGGATGAGTTCCACAGAATTGAGATCGTGTGGCTGGGCACAAAGGAGCAGGTGCTCGAGCAGGCTGAGAAGCTGAAGGGCTGCTACAAGCACATCTTCGAGGACATCCTGGAGCTTCGCTGGAGGACCGCATGGGTCACTCCCTGGTTCATGGCCCAGGAAGGAAAGACCGGCCTCGCTGAGATGTCAGGCGCGGGCACGGTGGACTATGAGGCGGTGCTGCCTTACAACGGAAACTGGATAGAGTTTCAGAATCTGTCCGTCAACGGCGAGAAGTATCCCAAGGGCTTCACAGTAAAAGCCCAGTCAGGAGATGCACTCTGGTCAGGCTGCAGCGGTGTGGGACTTGAGCGCTGGGCTTCGGCATTCCTGAGCCAGAAGGGCCTGGATCCGGCGAACTGGCCAGCTGAATTCAAGAAACGCTTTGGCGAGATGCCCAAGGGAATAAGATTCCTCTAGGCATCTTTTTGATATTTTTGATCGAATGCATGAGACCCTCTGACCGGGCCAAATCCAAGTGCATTTCATTTCCCTGGATTATTCCCTGAAAATCTCTGCAAATGCCTATATATAAATACTGTCTGAGCCTTGTGCTATAGGAAATCCTGCAGGATTTTTTGGCTCAAAGCAATCTCGCAAATAGCCAGCGGATGGTGACGGATACTATGAGGAGATGTGTCAAGGGACATTATAGAGGACAGATATTCAGAGCATCGCTGACGCTTTCATTAATCTTTATGATTTTAATTTTATATTTTGCCATTGGCACCGGGACTCAATCTGACCGCATGCAGTCCTTCGACAAGGCGAACATGAATCTGTCGGTGAAGCCTGGAGACGATTTCTATTCCTATGTCAACGGCAAATGGATAGAGAAAAATACGGTACCATCCAATAAATCCAGGTACAACGAGTTCAAGATTGTTGAGGATCGCACCAAAGAGCAGGTCCTGGAGCTGGTGAAGCAGGCATCCAACAACACATCGGCAGAGTTTGGAAGCATTGATTGGAAAATAGGACAGTTCTTCCTCCAGGGAATGGACACCGCAACCATCGAGAAGCAGGGAATTGAGCCGCTGCATGAGGAGTTGCAGATGATCGACAACATCACATCGATCGCTGATGTGCAGAAGGTCTCGGCCCGCTTGCTAAGCTTCTACATCATCGATCCGCTATTCTCATTCTATGCCGCTCC
>CABMDX010000009.1 GCA_902385025.1 uncultured archaeon
GGCTACCGGGCCATAGCCAGGGTCCTGCAGACGCCTCCCGAACAGACCATTGAGGAGGTAAAGACCTCCGGGCTGCGCGGTCGGGGCGGAGCCGGCTTTCCCACGGGCATGAAGTGGGAGTTTTGCAGGCGCGCTCCGGGCACGGAGAAGTACCTCATCTGCAATGCGGACGAGGGCGATCCCGGGGCCTTCATGGACCGATCAATTCTGGAGGGCGATCCCCATGCAGTAATCGAGGGCATGCTCATTGCAGCGCGAGCTATCGGCGCTACAGAGGGCTTCATCTACTGCCGGGCAGAATATCCGCTGGCCTTGAAGAGGCTGTACCTGGCCCTGCAGCAGGCCCGAGACCTGGGCCTGCTGGGTGCTGATATCCTGGGCTCGGAGATGAACTTTGACATATCCATAAAAGAGGGAGCAGGGGCGTTCGTCTGCGGAGAGGAGACAGCACTCATGGCCTCCATCGAAGGGCGCAGAGGCACTCCCAGAACCCGCCCGCCTTTTCCCGCCAACGCAGGATTGTGGGGCAAGCCCACCAACATCAATAATGTGGAGACGCTGGCCAATCTGCCTGCAATCATCAATCAGGGCGGAAGCTGGTACAGCTCATACGGCTGCGGCAAGAGCCGTGGGACCAAGACCCTCTCTCTCGCCGGTGCAGTGGAGAGGGCCGGACTGATCGAGGTGCCGATGGGCATGACCCTGCGCGAGATCATCTTCGGTATAGGAGGAGGTATAAAGAAGAACAGGGCCTGCAAAGGCATTCTCACCGGAGGCCCTTCCGGCGGATGTCTGCCTGCTTCGCTTCTTGATACACCGGTGGACTATGAGTCCCTGACTGAAAAAGGCACAATCGTGGGATCAGGAAGCATGATCATAATCGACGAGGACACCTGCATCGTGGATATGGCCAGATTCTTCCTCACATTCATTCAAAACGAGTCTTGCGGCAAGTGCGTTCCCTGCCGCATGGGAACGCGGCAGATGCTCTCACTCCTGGAGAAAATATCCTCTGGAAAGGCAAGGCCAGAGGACCTTGCAAAGCTGCTGAAGCTGGCAATGGCAGTCAAGAACGGCTCATTATGCGGTCTTGGCAACACTGCACCAAATACCGTCCTCTCCACCAGCAAATACTTCCTGCAAGAGTATGAAGAGCACATTTTGCATAAGAGATGCGCTGCAGGAGTCTGTCGGGATCTCCTGGTGTACGAAATCGAGGCCGAGCGGTGCAAAGGATGCGGCCTGTGCCTGGAATCCTGCCCTGCCGGAGCCATATCAGGCGAAAAGAAAAAGAGCCACCATATTGATCAGAGCGACTGCATAAAATGCGGGGCGTGCTTTGCTGTCTGCCCAGAGAAGTTCCATGCCGTGGTCAAGGGAGGAAGGCCATGCACCTGATAATCGATAACAAGGAGGTTGATGTTCCGCCAGGCACAACTGTAAAGGAAGCGGCCAGAAGGGCGGGCATAAAAATTCCGGGACTGTGCGACCATCCGGAGCTGCAGCCCTACGGGGGCTGCAGGCTCTGCCTGGTGGAGATCGCCGGAATGAGAGGTTATCCTTCTTCATGTACCCTTCCCGCCTCAGAAGGCATGCGGGTCATGACGAATACCCCGGCTCTGCAGGATTTAAGGAAAAGCATCCTTGAGATGCTCCTGGCAGAGCATCCCTCAGGCTGCCTCTTCTGCGATCGCGCCGGGAGATGCGATGAGATCCGTGAGGCCATGAGGAAGGTGCCTCAGACCATGGGCTGCCGCTACTGCCCAAAAGACAATAACTGCGAACTGCAGGAGACTGCACTCGAAATCGGCCTGGAAAAGATCGAGCTGCCTCACATCAGCCCGGAAAGAGAGCCGATAAGAAGCCCCTTTTTCGATCGAGACCCGAATCTCTGCATCTTATGCGGGCGCTGTGTACGCTCCTGCGCAGGCCGGGGCCAGAGCGTCATCGGTTTCCAGTCCCGCGGATTTGATACCGAAATAGGGACCGCATACAATGTGCCTCTGGAAGAAGCAGGCTGCCGATTTTGCGGAGAGTGCGTGGACATATGCCCCACAGGAGCCCTGGTGGAGCGCGGCAATCGCTGGCTGGGACAGGCAAAAAATTCTGTGGTGACCACATGCCCATACTGCAGCTCAGGCTGCCAGATCAGGCTGGAAGTGAATGGTGACAGAATCCTGCGCTCCGGAGCTGTGGATAGTAAAACCTGTGTGCGAGGGCGCTTCGGTCTGGAATTCGCAAATCGTGACCGGCTGAGGAGACCCCTGGTTCGCCGCCGCGGTGTGTTGATAGAGACAACAATGGAGGAGGCTTTGAGCTATGCCGCACAGGGCCTTGCCCGATACACCGGGCAGGACTTTGCGCTCTTTGCCTCTGGCGTTCTGACCAATGAGGCGCTTTATCTGGCAAGAAGATTTGCCGAAAATGTCATGTCCTCGCATGCTGTGGCTCCAGATGTCGCTACGGATTTTTCGATCGAAGAGCTTTTGCCGCGTCCTCTGCTCATAGTGGGCGACCTGGCCGAGACAAATCCCGCCCTGGAGCTGGCCCTATCAACTGCCGGGCCGCTGGTCATAAGCCCCATCAAGACTCGCCTTGCAAGGGCTGCATCCCAGTGGCTGAAGTCGATGCCCGGCCAGGAGCATCAGTTGCTCGAGGCAATGGCAGCCGCTCTGAAAAGCCAAGACTGCAAAGGCTCTGCAGAGGAGACCCGGAGAGCGGTAATGGCTCTGCAAGGAGGCAATGTACTGGCAGGCCCGGACTGCAGTCCCGAGATCATCAGAGCAGCAAGCGAGCTGGCGAATGCCGCAGGCGGCAAGCTGTGCCTTCCAGGAAGAAACTGCAACTCTCTTGGGGCTTTCAGGCTGGAATTGAATGACCGATTCCACGAGTCCCTGCAAGACCTGAAGGAGGGAAAGCTCAAGGCTGCCTATATCGTGGGCTTGAATCCGGCACGAGAATCGGAAAAGCTCGCTGCATTACTTTCAGGATTGCAGTTCCTGGTGGTGCAGGACATCTTCCTGACCGAGACGGCAAGGCTTGCCAATGTGGTGTTGCCTGCCTGCAGCTTCGCTGAGACGGATGGAAGCTTCACAGGTTTGAGCGGAAAAGCGCTTGCGGTCCACAAGGCTCTGCCTGCGCGAGGCTGCAGGCCGGACTGGCAGGTCATCTCGGATCTCGCCAGGAGAATGCAGCCTGAATGCTCTGATTTCGGCATCCCTCAAGACCTGAAAAGCAAGATGTCTGCACCATTCACAGCAGATTCAATCCCACCATGGGTTGAAAAGGATGCAGCAGCATCCGCCAATATCAACCCGGCAAGACCCGCAAATGCGTCCTTCATCCTGCTGGAAGGGCCAAGCATCTTTGAGTTTGGCAGCGGTACCAGGATATCAAAGGTACCGGACCTGCGGTACCTGACCCGTGAGCGGCAGGTGGAGATCCATCCCAGGGATGCGGCTCTCCTGGGCCTTGCCGGCGGAGACGCCCTTTGCATAAAATCCGATCGTGAGAGTTTCAAGGCACGGGCCAGGCTCTCCAGAAGAGTCGATCCCGGCCTCCTGAGGATGGGCGGGACCGTCTGCCGGGTCACTCAGGCAGAGGTGAGGCGCGATGCATGAGGTATTAGAGAGGAGCACACTCGCTCCGGGACTTTCCCTCCTCAAGGTCAGGGCGCCGGAGGTGGCCAGCAAGATCCTGCCCGGCCAGTTCGTGATCGTCATGGCTGACGAGAAAAGCGAGCGCCTGCCACTCTCCGTGGCCGATTGGGATGATGAATCGCTTACACTGATCGTCCAGGATGTGGGCGTTTCCACTCGCAAATTGAGCCATCTCTCCGAGGGTGATAGCGTCCAGAGCCTAGTCGGCCCGCTGGGCAGGCCCAGTCAAATCTCGAACTTCGGCACTGTGGCTGTCGTCTGCGGTTGCTTTGGCATTGGACCGGGCTACGCCCTTGCCAGGGCCTTGAAGCAGGCAGGAAACAGGGTAATAACTATCGTTGAGGCCAGAAACGAGAACTGGCTCTTCTGGCTGGATAGGCTGGAAAAGGTATCAGACTGCCTGATTGTAACCAGCAACCAGGCCAGGTCCATTGACGGCAGAGAAAAATGTGCCACCAATCCTCTGAAAAGCCTCCAAAATTCGCAGAAGATTGACCGGGTCTATGCCATCGGCTGCACCTTCATGATGATGGAGATTGCGAATGCAACAAAAGCTGCTGGCATTCCCACCCGGGTCAGCCTCATGCCACTCATGGTGGATGGCACAGGAATGTGCGGCTCTTGCCGGTGCATCGTTGAAGGCAGGACTATGCTCGGATGCGTGGATGGCCCGGAGTTTGATGGGCACAAGGTGGACTGGCCCCGCCTGGTGGACCGATTGCGATGCTACCTGAACGAAGAGACAGCATCCCTCGACGCCTGGGACAGAGAGAACTGGCACCGTGCTGCAGAGCGCAAGGCGGCACTTCTATAAATCCCAGAGAGATCAGGGTATCCAGGATACATCTGAACCCGGATGGATGCACCTTATTTTTGGCCTTCTCCGAAGCCCAGACAGAGCTATCAAAATGATAATATGCCAGGAGTAACAAAAAAGCTAAAGGAATAAAAAGCAGACTAATCAAAGAAACATCGGAGATGATAAAATGGCCACGACACGCTTTTTGACCAACTGCCCTAGATGCGGCTACGTGGCTGAAGCCTGGACCGATGACGGCGTATTCGTCAAGGTTCACTGCCAGATGTGCGGTTATGAGGGGAGAATGCCCCACCCGGATCTGAAAAATGGGGCCTGGCGGGTGGGATAGCAGCAAAAATCATGAGAACCAGTCACGCCTTATTGCTGCGCCTCCGCCATGACCCGAAATACGAATTTAGCCGGGCGAACGTGGAATATGTCGACCGCGGCGCTCCCGGCGACAGGTCCAGGATTTCGGGAGATCAGATACTGCACCTGGATCAGGGCTGGATGGAGATCGAATCGGATTTGAAGACGAAGTTCGTCCCCTACCATCGCATCAGGCGTATCATCTACGATGGTGTGACCATCTGGGAAAAGAGCCATGACAATGAATTTCCGTCATACGCAAAAGATTAAATTTATTAAAAATTTGTAGAATTATTTAAATTATAATTGAGGATTCCTAATAACAGATAAGGTTCTTATCAGATAAAAAGATCGGCTAACGATTCATCCTTTTTCCTCACTTAAGACGTCAAATTTCCTTGATTTGGCCTCATTATTTGTCATTCTTCGAA
>CABMDX010000010.1 GCA_902385025.1 uncultured archaeon
ACAATCAATCCTGCATACCAGAATAATTCGCTATTCTGCCAAATATTGGCCTGACTTTTCGCCTTGGCCTTATTTCCCAGGGCGACAGGGGCAGCCTCTACTGGCTTTGCCTCCGGGGCCGGTGCCCGGGCGCTTTTACTCCTATCACCCTTATTCACAGATCTCTTAGACATTATGGCGAAGAGACCGTTCTATCCTCATAAACGTTTTGAATCGTCATGCCATATCCCGGACCATGCCCCTCCCGGCCAGAAGGCCGGTGGCTGCAGCCGTCACAATGCCGCGAGAGAGGCCTGCTCCATCACCGGCTGCATACAGTCCTCTCAGATTTGTCCCAAGCCCCTCATCCACACCGATTTCCCGGGCATAGAACTTGATCTCCGGTGCATAAATCAGGGTGGAATCAGCATTCACGCCGGGGATGATGCGGTTTAGAATCTCCAGTCCTTCGATGAGGTCCATGACAATGCGATGGGGCAGGCCCATGGAGATATCGCCGGGCGTTATGTCTTTCAGGGTATTTCGGACCGCATTTCTGGCAATTCTCTGTTCGGTGGATCTGCGGCCGCTGTGCAGATCGCCGAGCCTTTGCAGCACGGGTTTTCTGCCACCCAGGGTTGTTACAAGTCTTGCAATGGACATGCCGTAGGCGGTGGTATTCTCCAGAGGACGGGTAAGGGCCAGGCGCACCAGGAATGCGAAGTTTGTGTTCTCAGTCTTCTCTTCAATCAGAGAATGGCCGTTAGTGGCAATGAAGTCAGGATATTCCTCTTTAACCACGAACCCTCCCGGATTAGTGCAAAAGGTGCGAACGAAGTCATCGTAGCGGTGAGTGACGATATGGAATTTCGGGTCGCGATTTATTCTGGTGACCGGGTCCATGATCACCGACGGGACCTCAACACGCACACCAACATCCAGCGGCCCATACCTGGCCGATATGCCCCATTTATCAATCAACTGGCCAACCAGGCTTGCCCCCACCCGGCCCAGGGCAAGCAGCGTGCACCTCGCCTCCATCGCGGTTCCATCGGTCAGCACTACGCCCCGGACGCGACAATTCTCTACCAGCAAATCGCCCAAGGTGGCGCCAAGCAGGAATCGGACGCCCCTGTTCTCCAGATCCTTCTTGAAGGAAGCGATTATCTGCGGCGTTTTGTCCGAGCCCATGTGCCTCTGCTTTATGGGGATGAAGCGTGCTCCTGCCGCTGCTGCTTTATGCCGCAGCATCTCCTCATCCAGAGCGGTTGGCTCTTGTAGCTCTCCGCTGGCCCCGTATCTCCTGAAGGCTGCGTCCACCTCCTCTACGAGCTCGCATGCCTGGCCGCCCGCCAGCCTTTCCAGATCACCGCCGATGGTGGGATGAAGGTTGAGCAGTCCATCTGAGAACGTGCCTGCGCCTCCCACGCCGCACATGATGTGGCAGGGCTGGCAGTGCAGACAGTGGCCGCGCTGCTTCATAGAGCAGATCCGCTCAGGGATATCTTTGCCCTGGTCTATCACCAGAACATCGAAACGGGACTTTGCAAGCTCCAGTGCCGCAAAAAGGCCGGCAGGGCCTGCTCCTACTATTATCGCGTCCACCATACAGCATATATATTATCTTACTGCTATTTTTGGCTGATGCTCCCAAAGGTTAATGCATCCAGAGATTCATTATGATTGATCTTTATGGACAAGTTGCAGGACGTAAAAGGCCTCGGCGGAATGCTGAATGGCTTTCGAGATATGGTTAGGGATGATCGGAAGATAGTATTCGTCGGCTCTCCGGGATTTTGCACACCCTTCGCACTATTCCTGGGCTATCCGGTTCGAGAAAAGGAGCTGGCTTTCATCCCCGGGCTTTCCAAGGAGAAAGCACGCCGCATCATCGCCACGGAATACGGAATGGAGCTGGGGGATGCAACAGACGCCGATGCGGATGTTCTGGTTATTTTGGGGGGCATGGCCATGCCCAAGATCGGTGTTCGGACCGAGGAAATGTCGGATTTTCTGACCAAAATAAAATACAAGAAGCTCATCGGGGTGTGCTTCATGTCCATCTTTGAGAAAGCCGGATGGTGTCAGGCGCTGCCTTTCGACTTCGTCATGAATATGATCCTCGAAGGGGAGCTCTCCAAATAGGTCCCAACGGCTCTGCCGAATACTATTTTTTGAAATTTCGATACAGCCACGCCAGGACGACTGAACTGAAAAAAAGAGAATGGGCCCGACGCGATTTGAACGCGTGACCTCACGGTTATCAGCCGTGCGCTCAACCTGGCTAAGCTACGGGCCCGATCCGCACTTTGCATTGATGATCCCATTAATAACTGTTTCCCTGCAAAGCAAGTCTTGAGCTCTCCAGAAAAACCATTCCGCATCCGGATCTTGATGCAGGGCACCTCGACAGCCTTAAATCAATGCAGTAAGGATTGTTACTATGGTACTTATGAATTCTCCCGATAAAGAAAATAAAGAGGACTTGGCGGGACTTTATGATCTGGCGATCCCCCTGAGCATGCCGGTTTCAGTTATCCGCGAGCTAGTGGAGACGTTCGATCTGGACCTCCTGCGCCGGCCTGGAAAGATGGATATGACAGGCGAAGTGATGGATCGCGAAATTCTGGTGCTGCGAGGTGACCTGGAAACGGTCAAGGCTGCTGAGAAGTACATGTTCGAGGCTCTCGACAGAAAGGTGGCCGAATGGGGCAAGAAGGATCGAGAGGAGAAGTACAAGAAGTACTATGAGGAGCAGGCCAAAGAAAGGATGAAAGAGTTGAAGGAAAATCCTGAAGCATCAAGCAATTGGGACCTCACAGCAACTTGAAGCTCGTGCCCATATTTTGCCGGACTTTTTCGGGATTTTTCAGTCGATCATCACCCATTTATTCTTTCCTTCCCATAGCTTAAGAGAGAACAGTCTGACAGGAGTCTCTTCAAGCTCCTTCTTCAGTCGATCCGAGATCCACAAGGCGATGGTCTCCGCAGTCGGGTTTGGCAGCAGCTCATTCAAGAAGCTATGGTCGAGGTCCTGCAGCGCTGTGGCCAGGATCTTTTTTAGCTGATAGAAGTCAAGGACGAATCCTTCTTCGCCGACCTGTCCCTCCACAACCATCTCCACCTGGTAGGTGTGGCCATGCAACCTGGCGCATTTTCCCTTGTATCCTGGCAGGCTGTGAGCGGCGTCAAACTCAGTCATCAAGCCGAGCTTCATTGGCCCTCCCATGGCGTCGGTCTATCTCATCAAGCTGATCGAGCATCTTGCGAAGTGCAGTCCTCACGGCATCGGAGAAGCTTACAAACTTCTTCCCATCGCCGACATGAGCCTGGACATCATCGAAGATGTGCTGAGGTATTTCCACTGTGACCTTGGGCATGTATTCCTCTGGTATGGCGGGAAGAATACCCAGGACTTATTAATAGCTTATCCCAATCATTCCAGGGGTGGCAATGCATCAGCGGGAGCGCCTGCCAGAATTTGCAGGGCCTCTCTCTCCATGAAGTGGAGACTCGCAGGCACGACCATGATCTGCAAGGGCCCTCCATAGTCATAGCTCTTCAGGCGAATTAGAAGGTCTGCTTTCACCACTGGCTCCT
>CABMDX010000011.1 GCA_902385025.1 uncultured archaeon
CATGCTTCTCTCCAACACCATCAAAGAACGGGCGCTGAACGAAAAACCAGCCGCAGGCATGAACCCCAGAGAGCACGTCATAAACATCGTTTACCAGGAGCTGATCAATCTGGTGGGACACGGCTCGGATATTCCCCTGAAAAAGCAGAACATCATGCTTGTGGGCCTGCAGGGTTCGGGAAAGACCACAACCGCAGCAAAGCTTGCTGTCTTCTTCCAGCGCAAGGGTTTGCGCACGGCCGTCATCTGCGCCGATACCTTCCGTGCCGGAGCCTTCGACCAGCTCAAGGCGCTTTGTGAGAAGCAGGGAATATTCTTTTATGGCGAAAAGGGCAATCCCGATGCTCCTGCCGTGGCAAGAGCAGGCCTTGAGGCCACAAAGCGCTATGATGTGCGCATCGTCGATACTGCTGGCCGGCATGCCCTGGAGGGCGACCTGATTCAGGAGATGAAGGATATACATGCCGTGGTCAATGCCGAGCAAAAGCTTCTGGTGATGGATGCAGCTCTCGGCCAGCAGGCTTCGGAGCAGGCCAGGGCCTTCAACGAGGCAGTTCAAATCACAGGTGTCATCATCACCAAGCTTGACGGCACAGCCAAGGGCGGCGGAGCGCTCAGCGCCGTGGCTGAGACCAGGACTTCTGTGGCCTTTATCGGCGTGGGCGAGACACCTGCCGATCTGGAGAAGTTTGAGGCGGATCGCTTCATCTCCCGAATGCTTGGGATGGGAGACATCAAGACGCTCATCGAGAGGGCACAGGAGGTACAGACCGATCAGAATGTGGATGTAGAGTCCCTCATGCGCGGCAAGTTCACCCTCAAGGACATGTACCAGCAGATGGAGGCGATGAACAAGCTGGGCCCGCTCAAGCAGATCATGCAGATGCTTCCCATGGGCGGCCTCGGGATTGAGCTGTCAGACAAGGAATATCAGATGACCAAGGATCGCCTGGATAAGTATCGAGTGGTCATGGACTCCATGACGGAAGCGGAGCTGGATGACCCAAAGATCATAACCGCCTCGCGCATCAAGCGCATATCACGGGGCAGCGGCGCTTCTCCAGATCTCGTTCGCGAGCTTCTCAAGTCCCATCAGGCCATGCAGAAAGCGATCAAAGGCATGCGGGGCGGAATGGGCAAGATGAATATGAAGCGCATCATGAAAAAGTTCAATCCGGGGACAAAGGCATAGCCCGTATGCTTCAGGCTTCCCATTTGCCTTCGGCAATACCTGTGAGATTCTGCCCGTCAGGACTGGTCTTGCTGTAGTCCCCGAGAATTGTGCTGCCTTCCCTCGCTAAATTGAGTCTGTAGAGTGCGCCTCTTGAAGAGGTCATGTCGATGGACAGCTTGCTGCCGTAAAGCGAGGCCATGGCCACTGCTCTTTCTGACTCATTCTCCCAGGTGATATTTCCCTGGCCAGTGTATCCTTCCGTCGTCCGGGTGAGGATGAGATCGATGTGGCTCTCATCTTTCAGATCAAGATTCATCCGGCTCTTTTCTGCCGTCTGCACATCCGGGACTTTGTTGGCCGGGCTTGCAGGGACGTATTCTTGCACAGGCACGTCATATCTGTCCATGCTGATATCCACTGCCGGGTCGATCAGGAAATTGTATCCACCTCCGGAGCAGGCGCATCCGGCTGATGCAAGAGAGCCTGCAGCAAGCAAAAGAATAATTGCCATTGCAGCCAGCACTAAATATTTGTCTTTCTGGTCCATTGAGCTAAATCCCTCCTCATGCTTCAATTTTACCTGAGAACATTAATCATGGCCTGGGCCTTACATGTCTCTTTTGCTCTAGCTATAGGTGGAGGTACCCTGGCCACTGCTGCTCTTGTAGACGCTTTTGCTTATAGCATAACTGCCGGAACCAAGGCTTTGCACTGAATTTCCCACAAAAGCTCCGGTGCTTGCGCTCGGATTCGTGCCTGTGCCAAGCTTCCTGGTCTGAACCTGTCCTCCGGCGAGGAGCATGCTCCCGGTAACCGTTCCAGATTCACGGACTCCCGTGCTGGAAAGAGAGTCATACTTGCCTGCTAGCGTGGTCCCGGACATAGAAAGCTCCAGCCTGAATGCTTCCGATCCGTCAACCTGTGAGACGAAGACGACCGACCTGTCTGCATTCACAGACCCGGCAGCCGTAACCGTCAGGCTCATTCCATCAATGGACAGCTTGCCTTGGCCGAGGATCAGGTCGTTCTCCTGGAACATTTGCAGATCGATATGCTTGATCTGCGAGCCCTTCAGGTCGACAGCCCAGCTTCCCGTGAGGTTCGTCTGAGATGATAATGAACCCACATTCGAGCTTGTGGCTGAGCTCTTGCCGACGGTCAATGGAGACAGAATTCCTGTGCCTGTGCTCACTGTACCCATATACCCTTGCGAGGAAACCAGTGACGCGAGGCAGATGAAGAACAGAACTGCCATCAGCATTCTTTTTGTTGACATGTCTGCTAACCCTCTCCCGCATATAACGCGGATGATCTTAATAATGGTAATGCTTTGTGCAGTCTGACAAAAAAAAGCAGCTTCCCGAGATTGCTCCCGGGCCCAGCTCTTTTGAATTTTAATAGCTCATTCGAGCCGCAGTATCATTGCTCAGGCAGTTTGATTCTGAGTAACCTGATTTGTTCCGGCCATTTGCATGGTCTGGACTGTCTGCTGGGATGAAGCCGAGGCACCCTGCGGTGCAAGAAGGCTTGCAGAAGCAATACCGGGCTGAGTTATTCCTGTGGCTGTGTAGATGTAGTAGCA
>CABMDX010000012.1 GCA_902385025.1 uncultured archaeon
GAAGCTCCGACTGTGATTATTCCACGCCCCGGGCAGTCAGCCGGAAGTCGGCAATCCCGCCCTCGGCCAGAGAGCGGTGCTTCATGAGAGTTGCGCGGCGCAGGCCTTCGCCCCGCTTCTCCAAAAAGATGATCGCTTTGCACATGTGCCCGAGCATTGTGCCACCTATGGGCCGCAGGGCATTGTTCTCAATATCGGTGTATACCTGGTTTGTAATCACTACGGGAATCCTGTTTCTTCTGGCAATTTCCTGCAGCTCGGAAAGCTGCATGGTGAGGGTCCGGCGCACTGGCCGGTTATCCTCTGCCTCCAGAAGCATGCGATACAGACTTGTGGCAGAATCCAGAATCACCAGCCCCACATCCCTGCCAAGGATCCTGGAGGCCTCTCGGATGGAAATAGCCTGCTGCTCCAGGCTCATGGGCTCGAAGATCATTATTCTCGCTGCCACATCCTTCGCTCCCGTCCCTGCGATCTGCTTGAACCTCTCGGCGCTGAAGCCTTCCGTATCGATGAAGATGACGCGATAGCCGCGGGCCACAGCCTGCACAGCCAGTTGCATGACGATGTTGCTCTTGCCGGTGGCCGACTCCCCGTAGAGCTGGGTTATTATGCCTGATTCAAATCCCCCGCCCAGCAGGAGGTCAAGGCTCTGACAGCCGCAGGGCAATCGATCTAACATGACCATTATCTTTTATGCGAAAAGCTATCAATCCTCTCCATGAGCCGATCCATGGCCTCTCGCTCCCTTGGACCGCCACAGCGGTTGATGATCCTTTGCATTTTCATCAATTCTTCAAAGTAGGAATCTGTACGAAGGGCCATGTATCTGGTCGCGGCAACGGCAGCCTCCAGCACCAGATTTGCACCCCGGTTGCAGGCACGAAAGTCCCTTCGAATAGCCATGCCCTTTACCAGCTCCACTTTGGCGATGATTATGTCTGAAGCAAAGGCCTCGCATTTGAAGAGACCCCAGGCCTCCGCGTCTTTTAGCAATGGCAGGCCATCGTCACTGCGCACGAAATAATCGTCAGGGAGGTCCTCGAGTGCGGTCTCAGCAAACAGCCAGGCATCATGGGTGATGTTGGCCACAAACCAGCCCCTCGTCAGGACATTTTCATAGGTATGAGTCCCAAGGAAGAGCCGCACATAAAGGCTGTCGCCATCTTTGATGATGCCGAGAGGCGCAGCATTGATTCGGCCGCGTGTCTCTGTGGTTGCGATTATCTCATTTATGCCGTCGAGTATGCCGATCTCCGATAATGCCTCATTGCCATAAAGCATGATTAAAACCTCAAATCCCTCAAAAGGGAGATAAATAAAGATGCCGCAATCAGGTCCGCGGTAGAGCCGGGATTGATATCCTCCAAGAGAAGATCCCGATCCATTTGGGCGGCCATTTGTATAACGGCCACGTCCTGCAGGACCTCGCCAGCTCTTATCGAGACATGCCTGGCGGTCTCTTGCCCGAATTTTGCTAAGACGAGGCTGTCCGGCACCTCTGCCAGTGCCTCCAGGTAGCCCCTAACCACGCCCTCGTTCAGGCCATGCCGGGCGACCAATTCTGCCAGCCTTCCGGAGAGACGAAAAGAACGCTCATAATTGGTGGACCATTCGCGAGCAATCAGATCATGTCCTTCTGAGAGGCGCATGAGATCTCGGAGCGTTCTTTTGCTCCGGCAGAGCTCTGCTGCAGATTTTGGGTCCTTCAGGCTGAACTTCCCAACCTCTGCGACCCTGGCACCCGCCAGCTGGAAGGCCCGGTAAAAGTCTACGGCATCCTGGACTGTGCTCTCCTCCATTACTTCTGCTACATTGGTTTCCAGGTTTCTCGATCTACCGGCCGCCAGGGCAAGAGGGATCATGAGCACCAGGGAGCCAAAATGAGTATTGCTGTGAAGGTCCCAGTCGCTCCAGGCCGCCACAGCCTCCAGTATGAGAGAGCCCGCACTTCCCCTGCCCTGCGCAGCCTTCCTGAAGACCGGATAGGCAGAGACGGCGCTGACAAGAAAATGATGAAAACCGATATCAGAGAAATCATGGCAGCGATCGATATTGCCGGGCTTCGGGCTTGAAGATAGCTCGAAGAGCATGGCAAGCTGTGCACATTGGGCCACGCGATCAGGACTCATGATCATCAGGATGTCTTGCGGAGCAGATCTTCAGCCAGCCTCTTTTTGAGCTCCATATACTTCTTTCCAGAGAGCCCGATTTTGGCCAGAGCTGCATCCCGGAGGTAGCATGGCTTGCTGATCTTGCAGCACCACACAAGACTTCCAAAGCAGGTCCCTTCGCCCGGCTCCAGAAGTGTGCCTGCGGCAAGAGAGAGCTTCTTTTCCACGAATTCGTCAGGGGTTATGCCCGCTTTCTTCAGGGCACCATGCACCGGGCAGTTCTTGACCGGCGGGCAGCAATAGGCCAGGCCGCGCAGATCTCCGCCCGCGCAGATATGCTTGGGAGCATTGCACCAGCCGCTCAAAGCATCGTATTCCACCATCGCCTTTGAGAGCCACTCTGCAAACTCAGGGTCTGCCCCACGCATAGAAACCACATCAGCCCCCATGGAAAGAAGTTTCTTGGCATCATCAAACTCGCCGACATCGGCCAGGGCCATGACCGCAGGACCGCGCTTATCAGCCGCTCTCTTGACCATTCTCGGACCTGCGCCATTCAGGCCCCTCAGATCAAGGTGAAGTATGTCCAGCTCCGTCTCTAGGATCTTCTGCAGCAAAACATCTGAGAGATCCTCAGGCCTGATGCGCAGAGAAAGGATGACGCCGCAGCGCTTCAAGAGAGGAATCAGTTCTAAAAGCCGTATGGGATCGCGAATCTTGGACATCCTCAACTCGAGAAGGCATAGCTTTCGGGCAGCGAGCCTCGCCGCGCCGAGAAGTGGCTCATCTCCTGAGCAACTGGCGCAAATGCCTACAGCTCCCATCTTACCATGGCGGCCGAGCGTATCCAGACAGGCCTCCATCTCCGTCAGGGAGACATCATCCAAATCAAAGCCCTCCAGCAAAAGCAGGCCCGCCGTTCTATCAGAGGCCGATGGCTTTGGAGAAGAAATGACGGCAATGGGACTCGTGATATGAAGATACCCTACATCCAACATCAAAATTGTTGGTGCTTCATGAAGATATCAGGCTTTCGCCATCGATATTTCGAATTATATTTTGTTAGTGATGCTAATTGGCAAAGATGCTCACACGTACTCCACGATCCTTTATATCTGAGAGGAGCCTAAACCCTTTCGCGGTGATAATGATGGTGACCTTCAAAGTAGAGGCTGATGCAAGGGCCAAAGTTCTGGGATCGGAGGATCAGGAGAAGTACCCAATAGTGGCCAAAGTATTGGGAACGGGCAAGGATGGGGGCCTGAACGTCCGGGTTTCTGGAAACGGGCTGGATGCGGTATCGGCCAGGATATCGGGCGACACCAACAATCCCATTGCCGTAGCGCCAATCACCCTTTCGCCCATCACCATAGTGCCGGATCTGAAAGAGGTGGCAGAAACAATAGATATAGGAGCCATCATCGGAGCCCTGACAAAGCTCTCCAATGGAATCAAGGTGGAAGTCGCCAACTCTGGTGCGCCCCTATCTATAGCTCTGGGAAAGATCCCGGTAGATCTGACCATATCAGTGTCTTCCCCAGCTCAAGAGACGGTCTTCAAGGTGGAGATCAAAGGGACCGTCGGAAATTAAAATTATTTTTAAACAATAATTATCTGGTGATATTCATAATAGCAGAAACACTCCCATCATGGCTGATGATCCTCGTGGCAGCGGCTTTGCCCGTATCCGAGGTCAGAGGAGCCATTCCACTGGCAGTAGGAGTCTATGGATATACTCCGCTGAATGCTTACCTCCTATCCGTCTTCGGCAATTTGTTGCCCGTAATTCCCCTGCTACTATTCCTGGGGCCCGTATCGGATTACCTGAGGCGCTTTGCTTATGGAGACCGGTTCTTTGGATGGCTCTTTGCCCGCACTCGCAGGAAGTATATTCAGGATCATGAGAATTTCGGACTGACGGCGCTGGCCATCTTTGTGGCCATCCCTCTACCCATGACCGGAGCCTGGACCGGCTGTGCCATTGCCTTCTTGCTTGGCTTTCGTTTCTGGCCCGCCCTGGCTGCTATCGTGTCGGGGGTTATGATTGCGGGGGTCGTC
>CABMDX010000013.1 GCA_902385025.1 uncultured archaeon
GGGACTGGGGATTATCTTTAGGATGATATGTCTCCTGGCGGTTTTCACTCTTGGTCGCGTTTAAGGGAGAAGCAAGTGTCTCTTTGGCTTTTATCGTAAAATAGAAGGTCGAGCCCTTGCCAGCCTCGCTATCAACCCATATTCTGCCGCTCATCATCTCGACCAATCTTTTGCTTATGGCGAGGCCGAGGCCTGAGCCGCCGTACCTGCGTGCTATTGAGGCATCGAGCTGAACGAATGGCTGGAACAATCGTTCTGCTTTGTCTTCAGGAATGCCAATTCCCGTATCTTTGACTGCGAATAGGATCTCGTAGCCTTCGTCTGCAAGCCTTTTTGCGGAGATGAATATGGAAACCTGCCCAACTTCCGTAAACTTTATTGCATTGCTGATCAAATTCAACAGTATCTGTCGCAGCCTGGCAGGGTCACCAAAAATCACCATCGGGACGCCATCATCAATCTCGTATCCCAGCCGAAGCCCTTTTTTGTAGGCATTCTCACCACCCAGATCCATCGCCTCCTCAACGCAGCTTTTGAGGGAGAACGGCTGGCTCTCCAGCTCCATCATCCCGCCTTCTATCTTTGAGACGTCGAGGATGTCATTGATAATGGTAAGCAAAGCTTCGCCGCTGCTGCGAATGGTCTCGACACAATCCCTCTGCTCAGGGTTTAAGCTTTCGCCCAGGAGCAGGCCGGTCATGCCGATAACAGCGTTCATGGGCGTGCGAATCTCATGGCTCATATTCGCCAGGAACTCGGATTTGGCTTTGGTTGCTGCCTCTGCCGCATCTTTAGCCGCCAGCAGCATCTCCTCAGCATGCTTGCGCTTCGTGATGTCTTCCACGGTGCCATCAAAATGCATGCCGTTTTTATCTCGAACTATTCTGGTGTTCATGGAAACCCAAAACCTGGTCCCATCTCTTCGCTGCACCTCCAGTTCGCATCCTTCCAGGAATCCCTGCTTCGAAATAAGCGCTATTACACGTTCTCGATCTTCTGGATTGGCATAAAGCTGCTGGCCGATGTCTGAGACAGAATCCATCATCTCCTGAGGGGATTTATAACCAAAGAGTCGCGCGAATGCAGGGTTGACGCTCTGATACCTGCCTTCAGGTATGCTCTGATATAGCCCTAAAATGGAGTTTTCAAAAATATTTTGATATTTCTCTCTGCTTGTCTCGAGCTCTTGCTCCACGTGCTTTATCTCTGTGATATCGCGTATGGACTCTATTGCCCCGATTATATTCCCGGATGCGTCGTAAAGAGGAGCAGCTTTACCCCAAACATAGGTACCATTCGGGCCGAATGATGAGACATATACCTCACCGCTGATGCTCATTCCATCACGATGGAGATTGATATATTCTGCTTCAATTTTCTCATTCGGCCTCAATGCCAGATCAACTAGAGATGCTCGCCGGACGCCGTATATCGGCAGAGAATACTCGTAATTGCCTTTTCCCAGAATATCTTTCGCCAAGACTCCGGTAAGCTCTTCCATAGCATTGTTCCAGGCGATTACACTTCCCGACAGATCTATTGCCATTACGGCGTCAGGAATAAAATCCAGTATTTCAACTTGCCGGACAGTCTCGATATCAGATAGACGGGACCTTGGAGCCCCATATTTCTCCTGACCGCCAACTTCCTCGCGCTCCTCCTTCATAACTCACCCGGAACAAAATTAGTTGGCTGAAGTGGCAGAATATAGGGGACTTTCATTTGTCTTATCAGCATTTGGATCAATATATGGAAGATCATTGTCCCTGCTATTTATCATACGGCCTCTTTGTTTCGCACGGTGAAGCGATGGCGAGATATAGTTGTCGGCATCCTGGGCAGTATTGCAGCAGATCGCCAGGCATCATGTACCAAGGCATGATTAAAAGAAAATCATGCAGCTGACAGCAGCGGGAGGGAGACCCGATTGGATATATATATTCAATATTTACCAAGCAGCTTTGCCAGGCTTCTATGAATTGTGTGAATATTGAATCCCTGGCCAAGATACATCATAGGGCATCTGCCGGCAATGCACTGCATATCTGATTTAATGCATTTCTCTTTTGACTCTGGTGTTTCCGTTCTCCAGTGAATCCAGCATTTCTTTATCCCTCTCTTTTTCAGGTCTTCAATTACGCTTGCAGGATTTATCCGGGTCAGGCCGATTACAGCAGCATCAACTCCCAGAGGGAGCTCGGAGACACTTCCAATAGCTTTGGTATCTGGTCTTTCAGACATATCAACGACATAAACCGCCTTTCCTCTTGCTGCCAGCTCATCAATTGTCAACTTCATCGCCGGTTTGGTTTTATCCGTGATGACTGCAAAGATCTCTGCATTCCAGAAGGATTCCTGCTCTTGCATCTCGCTTCACTCCGGATGTAAGAATTATTTTGTCCTCGATAGTATTTCAATCATTTCCGCATAAGACGGATTCGTCGGGCAATAGTCGAGTTCGCTTTTATTTTTATCGTAATACCCTGCAGCCCTGCAGCGGGGATAAAGTGCATGAAATCCATTTTAAGGATGTGTCAGCGGGCTTGTCTTCTTTCTTGGTGCGCTGCCGCTATTTCACTCATTTAGTAAACACAGCATATTCAGGCAGATGGCGGGATCCTTCGAGCCCAGGTGAGCTGGCAGCATCGCGGCACCGGAGCTTGAGGGCCTCGGCCTCGCCTTCATGCCAGGAAGCATTCTTTGAAAAATGTGGATAGGACTTGCGCCCTATCCACTATACCCCAGCTCTTTAGCCTTGGAAAAGGCCGCATTGGCTTCTGTGGTGCGGCCTAACTGTTGGAGAGCAAGCCCTTTGTCGTTCCAGGCAGCAGCATATTGTGGATTAATGCTGATGGCCTCGTCAAATGCCCCAATGGCCTCGTCGTAATTGCCCTGCCGATTAAGAACCGTTGCTTTGTTGTAAAAAGCTACCGTGTATTGTGGATTGATCTCAATGGCTTTGTCATAGGCTTGGATTGATTCGTTGTACTCGCCCAGATAGAAGAGGGTGTTGCCTTTATTGTTCCAGAAGATATCACTATGCGGATTTATTTCTATGGCCTTGTCATAAGCCTGGAGGGACTCGTCGTACCTTTTGAGCATGTATAAGTTATATCCTAGATTATTCCATGATGTGGAAAAATATGGATCGAATTTTAATGATTCGTTATAGGCATCTATGGACTCTTCATACCTTTGTGCATCAAAAAGGATATTTCCTTTTCGATACCAAGCCCAAGCGTCCTCTGGATGTGACTTAAGGACGCTATTAATGATATTCAGCCCTTTAGACGACGACAGCGCTGAGACCTCAGATGCATTTTCTATCCTGTAAAGCGTTGTGTTCGGATTCATCATTTTATATGAATATGGGACGCCGGAAACATAATCCAGGAAGCTGAAGCCCCTAAGCGATGAACTGAAACCATTTTTATATAAACCGCCATTGACGATAGGCTCTCCGTCGCCTGTATCTGTTCCCTTGAAATTAATATCTTTGGTCAAAATTACGCTTTCGTTGTAAGTCCCGCTATGCACTTCAATTGCATCATTGGGTTTAGCTGCATAAACGGCTAACTGGATGCTCTGATAATCGCAATCTTTCGAACAAACAGTTATGGTCATCGTTTAAGCTTGCGCAAATCCCACCATAAAAAGGGCAGATCCTATTACTAGAGACAACCCAATTTTCATATCAGGTCCACCTCCTAAATGATATATTTGAATATGTTGATTATCCGTATTAACATTTCGATGTCGATATCATATGGGATTCCTTTTCCCATTACTCCCCAAGCAATCAGGCAGGCATTACAGAAGCATTACAAAGCAAGGATCAAAAAATTTACGCTGGATCTTAGTTCAGGTCGCTCGGGCGGCACTTAAAAGAGAGGGGCTGAGCTTAGAAAGTCCTTCCTGCGGATCAAAACAAGAAAAGGACATCTAAGGCGAAGAGGGCGGCATATAGATGCCAAACTTTCTGGACTCTACACTTTCGGGACTACATAGAGATAACTCCTTCCACAAAATCGGGAGCGCCATTGCGGAGCCCTTAAGATGCCCGAAAACATGATGCGGCCCTCCTGCAATATCACAGCACCCATCGACGAGAGCCGATGCCGCATTGTAATCCTGAGGAGGCAAAAGCACAACAAGCCGCGAGAATCCGCAGGGCGCCTTCGTCGCCCCACCAGGCCTTTACTCCGGGCCAGGCATTCATATGTTCAAAAAAAGCGCCTCTTCAGATCCGGGCTAATAGGAAGCCTCTTTATATTCCTGCATATAATTAGCCCTGGGAATTGGTGCTTTGTAGGAGGCATTCGGTGTTGGATGGATATATCAAGAGGATCTTCCTCCTGGGTCTGGCTCTCGTGCTGGTGACAGCCGCAGAGGCCTCCATGATGAATGATATCGACGTCAGTCGCATATCCGAGGATTGCGGCAAGTGGAAGGTCGGCTTCAACTGGTCTAAGATGGATGAGTATAGCAGCAGCATATCTCACGGAGATAGCGCAACAGACAGCATCAAGATCGCGACAGATACGCTGATTATGACCTCCTCCACCGACGCAAAAAAGGTTCTGAAGGTCTCTGTGATAACTTACTCCAAGAGCGACGAGTCTCTCCTGAACATTTCAAATATGATGAATATTGCCAATTCTACCCTCTCAAAGTCGAAGGTATGCAAGGATACCCACATCAGAGGAATGCAGATTGATGGCAAGATGGGTATATTTGCCAGCGGCCAAAAGTGCCCTCAGGAAGAGCCGGTATACGCTGCAATCTATCCAGTGGACTATCATCTCGACCGGCCCGGCGGTGTTCTGGAAGCCACGGCTTACGGCCTGGTCCTGTCTACCTATGACCTGAAGACAATGGAGAGCTTTGTCAATTCTCTGAAGATCGAACAGGTGAAGTAGCAACTCAAGACAATTGCAGGCCCGGATTAGGACAGCATTTCTGCGGCCCCCGGAATCCTGCAACCATTGCTATTTGCATTTGGGAGCGAGCCCCAAAAGTGCATGTCTAAATGATTGTCA
>CABMDX010000014.1 GCA_902385025.1 uncultured archaeon
CAAGGCGCTTTTGTCGGTGGTTGCAGCTCTTGGCAGATGGAACGAGCCCAATAACAACGTGAATCTGGTGATCGGGTCGGTAGTCTCACCTGCAGATGTGCGCGCTCTATTGGATATGCTGGCCGATTGGGGATGCAGAGATGATTTCATTATCCTTCCAGATATTTCAGAGACCCTCGACGCTCCGCTTGTCGAGAACATGCCCGCGATGCCTGATGGCGGCACACCCTTGCAGGATGTGGCAGATACTGCCAACTCCCGCGAGACCCTGACAATTGGCGGAAGGTTCCAGAAGGACTTTGCAGGCGCATTTCTGGAGGAGAACTTCGGCGTGAGAAGCAGCGTTCTGCCTTTGCCAATAGGTCTCGAGCATACTGATCTCTTCATGTCCCGTATGGAAGAGTTGACCGGCAGATGCCTTCCGAGGAAATATGAAGCCGAAAGGGGCAGGCTGCTTGATACCATGGCAGATGTGCACAAGTATCTGGCGGGAGTTCGGGTGGCAGTATTCGGAGATTCAGATATAGTCTTGGGCCTGACACGTCTGCTTAGGGAAGTTGGAGCTGTGCCGGCTATTGTTGCTACCGGCTATATCAGCAGCAGCTTTGAGGCCGAGATCCGGGCGATTTCTGCAGACCCGATAATACTCTGCGGTGCAGATTTCACAGATATCCATTCCCATATTTGCAGAGGAAGAGTTGATCTGATGCTGGGCACCTCCAATGGAAAGCAAATCTCACAAAAGGAGCATATACCACTGGTTCGTGTAGGGCTTCCCAATCATGATCGAGTTGGGGCGAACAGGCAATTGATTCTCGGATACGAGGGTGCCGGGAGGATGCTGGATGCCCTGACCAATGCCCTGCTGGAGGAGAGGTCGAGATAGTGACCTCCTCCCAGTAAGGTCGCTTTAAGTGGCCGCTAAATCTTCATGGAGACCAATCGATCAGGAGATTAAAAGATGGAATCTAATATTCCGGAAATTGTCCCTTGATTCATGAAGGACACACAGTTTTCTCAAATAAGTAAAAAAATGGGACGATATTCTGCTGCATTATCGCTATCATGAGCTGTGAATCGATGAACGAGACGTACCACCGGGCGCAAGGATTAATAAGTTCAACATTACCCATTAACACAGATCATAATAGTAAGCCATATTGTTAACTTTATTGTAGGGCATGAGGGAGAAGCTATGATAGATGGACGGATAATTGCCGCATTGCTCGCGGCTATGGTTTTTGCCACAACAACTGGGCTATGTGATCCCACTTCAAAGGAGATAAATGTCTTTTGCGCAGCGGGTCTCACCGGTGCCTTCAGCGAGATTGGGCAGATTTATAAAAATGAGACAAATGTCAATGTCATATTGAATTTTGACGGAGCTCAGGTATTGCGCACCCAGATCGAGAATGGAGCTTATGCCGATGTCCTCGTATCCGGAAGCAATAAGCACATGCAAGCATTGATGGCGGAAGGCTTCATGGACAACGGCACCGTCTCCACATTTGCCCGGAACTGGCAGGCGATCGTCGTTCCTAAAAATAATCCCGCAAATATAGCGAATTTTTCTGATCTGGACAGGCCTGGCATCAAGATTGTCATGGGATCCAAGGATTTGCCCATCACGGATATAACCATGCAGATTCTGGACAAAATAGCAAAAGACCCGGCCTATGGACCTGAGTACAAGGAAAAAGTGCTGGCCAATAAGATCTCTGAAGAGACCAATATAAATTTCATAGTCTCCAAGGTGGCCATGGGAGAGGCAGATGCAGCTTTTGCGCATAAATCGGAAATCAGCTCTAAATATGCCGAAAAAGTCATCCTGATTGATATACCGGAGCGCTACAACGTCAAATCGGATTACACTATTGGTGTGCTCAATCAATCAAAATATAAGGATTTAGCGCATGGATTCATCGATTTGATTTCATCTCCGCAAGCAAGGGCTGTTTTGGAAAAGCATGGCTTTGAAATAGCTTAAAATGGCAGAAATGCTTATCATCCGAAATAAACATAATAAAAAAGGTGATAGTCTTTGATGGAAAAGAGAATACTGGCAGCTATGCTTGCAGCTCTGTTTTTGGTAGCATCTGCAGGCATTGCCGAGGAGTCAAAAGAGCTCACAGTCTTCACAGCAGCCTCTCTAACAGGCGCTTTTGGCGAGATAGGACAGATGTATAAGAATGAAACCAACATCCCTGTGGCATTCAACTTCGACGGCTCGCAGGCGCTTCGCACCCAGCTTGAGAACGGAGCTTATGCCGATATCTTTGTCTCGGCCAACAAAAAGCAGATGAATGCTGTAGAAGAGAGCGGATTGATGAACAATAGCAGTGTCACCGTATTCACAAAGAACAAGCTCTCGCTGATTGTTCCCAGGGAGAACCCTGCTAAAATCAGCAACCTCTCAGACCTTGCCAAGCCCGGCGTCAAGATCGTCATGGGAACGAAGGATGTGCCGGTGGGCGACTATGCTCTGCAGATTATAAGCAAGCTGGGCAACGATTCGGCCTATGGTCCTGACTACAAGGCAAAGGTGTTGGCCAATGTCATATCTCAGGAGACCACCGTCAATTACGTAGTGACAAAGGTTGCCCTGGGTGAGGCAGATGTCGGATTTGCATATATCTCCGACGTCACCGAGGATCTGGCAAGCAAGGTGGATAAAGTTGACATCCCGGATAAATACAACATCATCGCCGAGTACCCCATGGGAATAATGCTGGATTCCAAGTATCCGGCAGAGAGCCAGAAGTTCATGAATTTGGTAATGTCGGATAGCGGCAAGGCAGTCCTGGAAAGATACGGCTTCGCACCAGTAGAAAGCAATACTGCCAAATCTGAAGGGACAGCCACAGTGCCGGCAGCAAAGGCAGCGGCATAGGCGGAAGCCTTCCTTTTGGGCCGGGCGGCAAAAGAGAGCCCGGCACCAAAATCTTTTTGCCGAAAAAATGGCATACAGAGCGCTGAAATGCTGCGAAAAATCTGCAGCGAAGTTGCGTTGCACGAAATTGCATTGAACAGCAGCTAAGTGAGATCGTATGGGCGATCGAGTGATAAATGGCATCCAATCAGGCGGATATCAAACGATATGGTGAAAGGTGCCTTGCTGAGCTGGCAAATTTGGAGCATAAGACCATCGGCATTTCTTCCCGGACTCGAGAAGCGTCACTGAAAGTTGGTCTGGCCCTTTTGCTGATATTGGCCATGGCCTTCATAGCCCTGCCTGTGGTTGCGCTCTTTCTCAAGAGCCCTCTTGACACCACCCTCAGGTCTCTGCATGATCCGGTGGTGATAGATGCTCTCAGGCTCAGCCTTATGACATCTACCATAACCACCATTACCGTTGTGATCATGGGGACGCCCATAGCATATGTCAGTGCTCGCTTTCACTATTTCGGAAAAGAGCTGGCTGATTCCCTGATTGATCTTCCTGTGATCATGCCTCCTGCTGTGGCGGGCATTGCTCTTCTGGTGGCATTTGGCAGAATGGGAATTGTAGGACATTATCTGGATGGGCTGGGGATAAGCATAGCTTTTACCACCCTGGCGGTGATAATCGCCCAGGTATTCGTATCTTCTCCCTTTTATATTCGCCAGGCCAGAACAAGTTTCGAAGATGTGGACCTGGCCTATGAAAATGCGGCCCGAACCCTTGGTGCCTCACGCGTCTATACATTTTTTCATATACTCCTGCCCATGGCCATGAACGGCCTCATTTCCGGAGCTATCATGGCTTTTGCGCGCTCTTTGGGCGAATTTGGAGCGACAATCATGTTTGCCGGGAATTTTCAGGGCCGAACTCAGACCATGCCCCTGGCCATTTATACGGCCATGCAGGGAGACCTGGACGTATCAATATGCCTGGCAATAATCCTGGTCGCATTCTCATTTGTGGTCATATTTCTGGTGAAGACCTTGACGAGGCGGCGGGTGTATAAAAGTGCTGGAAATTGACATTAGAAAGCGGCTGCGGGACTATGAACTGGATGTAAAGCTGGACGTGGCCAGAGGCGAGATCCTTATGCTGGTGGGAGATAACGGCTGCGGAAAGACAACACTGCTCAATCTGACTGCAGGACTGCAAAACCCTGATGCTGGGAAGATCTCACTTGAGGGCAGAGTGCTTTATGATTCCGCCCTGAAGATGAATGTCCCTCCAGAGGCAAGGAATATAGGATACGTCTTTCAGAGCTACGCCCTCTTTCCTCATATGAGTGTCTACGATAATGTCGCCTTCGGGCTATGCACACGCAATCTCTCAAAAAGCGAGATCAAGCTCCGGGTAAAAGATCATCTTGAAGCTGCCGGCCTCTGGGAGATCAGGAAAGCCAAAGCCTCTGATGTCTCCGGCGGCCAGAAGCAGCGGATAGCACTGGCGAGGGCGCTCATCATAGGCCCAAAGCTGCTGCTGCTCGATGAGCCGCTTTCCGCGCTGGACGTCCGCAGGCAAGCTCACATGAGAAAAGAGCTGCGCGAGACGATTCGCGCCTGCAGCGTTCCCTGCATCATAGTGACTCATGATCTGAGAGATGTGGCCTGCATCGGAGATCGGGCCTGTCTTCTGGATAAGGGAAAGGTGGCACTGATCGGTGGATCAGATGAGGTCATGATCTGGGGAGCAGGCAAAGAGAGTCCGGCCTCTCCGGGCTACTCTGGTGAGGCAAAAGCAATCTGAAACTGGATGGCTGGGATGGTGAAAATGGATCTGCTGCAAGATGCAAAAAGGCGCTTTATCGCCCAATTGAAGGCCTGTTATGGCGAAAATGATCCGGATCTGAAGAGCGAGGTTGTAGTGACAAGAGCCCTCAGCACAAAAGAGGCGATAGGAGATCCTGGACGGGACGACTTTCCGCTTCTGAGGGGCAAAGAGATCCTCATGCAGGCTTCCTTCAAGGGCGCGTCTGGACAGGCGTTCTCCGCGGATGCCGGGAATTTTCAAGGAAGCCTGGACGCGGTGCTGGCACTTCCTCTCCAATCCATATTCGAGAGGGCATTGCTGGTTGCGAGCATGAACTCTGTGCTTCGTTATCTCAATCTTGTTGGAGGGACGGTGCACTGCAGAAACGTCGGTCCCAAGGAGTGCTCTTTATTGCTGGAGCATTATCTCCGGGAGCAGAAAGTTATGCGCGTGGGGTTAGTAGGCCTCCAGCCTGCGCTTCTTGAAGCAATGGTAAAAGCCCTCGGACCGGAGAGGGTGATGGTCTCAGATCTTGCAGAAGCAGGAAAGGAACGTTATGGCGTAAAGATCCTGGACGGCATGGATTCAGAGAAAATGTTCGAGGACTGCCAGCTTGTTTTTGTGACCGGATCGACTCTTGTGAATGGCACTATTGACGGCTTGATGGAAAACGCCCAAAAGCATGGCACAAGGATGGTTTTCTACGGCTCAACCATTGCAGGAGCAGCTATTTTGCTGGGCCTGGAAAGATGGTGCCCTTGTTCGACTTGAGGAGCTGGAAATGCTAGAAAATGATATTGATTCTTCAGGAATTCTGCCCTATCAGGAGCTTGCAGATCTTGTGTGGCAGAATAACCTCTGTTCCGGCTGCAGGGGCTGCATTGCAGTCTGCCTGGCCGATACCCTTGTCTATGACCAAAAGCACAGCAGGCCGATTCAGGTGAACCCCTGTGTGGAGTGCGGGGCATGCGTTGATGCCTGTCCGCGCCTGAGCACAAATGCCCGGAAAATTGCATCATCGGGTATCATGGGAGATTATCTGGAAACAAAGAATGCCAGATCAAAGACTAGCAGCGTGCACTTCCAGAATGGGGGAGCGGTCACAGCGTTGCTGTCTGCTGCCCTTGAGGAGGAGCTTGTAGACTGCGCCCTGGTAATGGGACTGGACCGCTGGGCGCATAAGCCATATCCGCGGGTCGTCTATC
>CABMDX010000015.1 GCA_902385025.1 uncultured archaeon
AGGTACGAATCACGCACAGATTTCGGCAGAGAGTCCATTATCTCCCTTATCTGTGTTCGATCGTCTGGGAGCTCTCCGCCTGCCGCCTCCTTGATATAGGTGGCTATACTTGTGGCGCTTTCAGTTCGATCTTCTCTGAATGCAAGAAGATAATTGGAGAACACATCCATCCACTTGAGATTATGCGGATCGGTAACATCTTCAGCCTGAACCAGGAATTTAAGGGAGTCTGTTCCACCATAAACCGCCTTCATGTGTCTTAAATCGATAAGTGGAGACAGGTCCTGTGGGATGTAATTCTTTGTGTCGGTCTCAATTGGGACAAGCGCGTCGAAATAATTGCCTGCGATGGCAAAAACCAGAGCCACAGCAAGCACTGCCTTCCACCGCTCGACACAAAAGCTTGCGGTCTTCTCTATGAAGGCTCCAATCGCCGAACCATCATCCAGGTGGCCTTCAGCATTCTTTTTTCTGGGCGATTTTTGCTCTGACTGATAAAGGACTGTTATATTGACGAAGAGGGCAGAGAGATAACACATGACAAGGCCTATCATGCAGATCTTTCCGAAATCATTGATGGATGGGACGGAGGAGCTGAGAAGCGCAGTGAATCCCGCTTCGGTCACAGTCAGGGCGATGATCACTGGAATGGCGGTGTGCTTGACCGCAGAGATGGCGGCATTTGCCGGGGATTTGCCTTTGAGCAATTCCTCGTCTATCCGGTTATGGAATTGGATGGCATAGTCTATGCCTAGCCCAATCATGATGGGAAAAGCAGCAAATGTGACCATGCTCATGCGCAAATGAAGGAAGCCCATAGCTCCGAGGGTCCAGAATATGCCCAGAAGGACGACAGGAAGAGGAAGCAGCGGCCACCTGACATGTCTGAAGACCAAAAGCAATGCAACCACCATCAGCACTCCGCATAGCATAAGGACTGAGCCGTTGCTGTTATTCATCATCGCAACAATTGCAGCCTGAAAAGATGGATCGCCTGTGACTGTGGTCCCGTAGCCCGCAGGAAAAACCGCAAAATCAACTGCCTTATTTATTTCCAAAAGAAGCTCACTCCTTTGCTCTTCTGTCAGAGTGGTGGTTGTGGGCATCCCAACCATAATCCTGGTATGCTTGCGATCGGGCATAAGCCCCTGGATTGAAGAGCCGGCACCATCCAGAATCTCATCTATCTTCTCCTGGGAAGGAATACGGCGGATGCCACTATTTTCATATTCAGCATCGGCCACGATGTCGGCTATGCTCTGGACGCTGATCACATTGGGAATCTTCTTCATGTGATCTGAGAAGCGCAAGCTGGCTTTCAGAACATCAGCCTTTGCCACATCATCTCCTTCTACCAGAATAACATTGGCATCTGCGCCGAAATTTTCCTGATAAAGATGGTCGTATAATTGATAGAGGGCCGAGTCTTTTGACACAAAGCTGTCCGTAGTCATACCGGAGCTCTCTATCTGCTGGGCATATTGAACAGAAACCAGCGTCAGGAGAACCGCTACTGCTACGATTATTACTGGATTCCTGGTGATCCAGACCCCTAGTCGTTCCAAGCGGTTCATGCCAATAAAACCTTTCATTCGGATTTTGCCGAAAGAACCGAATGAACATAGAATACTTAAACTTTGTGATTGATCCGATTATTGTAAGCAACAAAGATATGTCCAGAAAAGACCCGGCCATTGATGCCTGCAGAATTGAAGATAGATGATAGATAATCTAAAAGCATGGCAATCAATTCCAGAATTTATCAGAAAAGGGAAATACAGCCTTGATCCACAATCTCTTTCTAGATGGCAATAAGGATTCAGGAGCCTATGCAGGATTGCACTACACCCGCGAGAGATATAGCCCCGCCACAAGATTTCGGGGATAAAAGATGACCGACAATTCTATTCCCCCACGACAAAAATATCTGGGAGAGATGGGATTGATCGCGCTTATAGCATTTCTGAGCGCCTTTGTCCCCCTGTCAACCGACCTCTATCTTCCTGCGCTCCCAGGAATGGCGAAATACTTCAGCGTCTCTGAGGACACGGCTAACCTCACATTGATACTGTTCTTCGTCTTTTTCGCCATAGGGACACTCTTTTGGGGACCACTGAGCGATAAGCATGGCAGAAGGCCGATATTGTTGATAGGGCTATTCATTTATTTTGCTGCCAGCATTGCCTGTGCAAGCGCCTTTGATATTCGTCACTTAATAGCATTTCGCATTCTGCAGGCAATCGGAGGCAGCGGTGCTTTTGCCGTGGCCACAGCCATGATCAAGGACGTTTATGACAGCAAGAGCAGGGAGCCGATTTTGGCTATGGTCCAGTCCATGGTCTTGATATCTCCGGCCGCTGCCCCGGTCCTTGGTGCTCTCCTGCTGAAGTTCCTGTCATGGAGAGGAGTGTTCCTGGCCCTGGCATTCATCGGCCTGCTGGCCCTGGCGGGAGGCATTGAATTGCAGGAGACGATTGGCAAACGCAGCCCGGAATCGGTGCTTTGGTTCCCAAGGAGGCTATACACGGTCGCAAGGAATCCGGGCTTTTCTTCCCTGCTCGCGCTGTCTTCTTTGCCGAGCATTTCCACGATGGCGTTCATAGCCTCATCATCATATATTTATATAAACAGCTTTGGGCTCAGTGCCCAGGTTTACAGCTATTATTTCGCCATAAATGCTCTGGGCATGATCGGCGGCCCGATACTCTATATGAGGATATCCAGGAGATACAGCCGCAGATCGATTATCATTGCCTGCTTTGCGATGATATGTACGAGTGGCCTATTCATATCGCTTGCAGGCGGCATTCAGCCCTGGATGCTGACCATTATGCTCTTGCCGGCAACCATCTGTGCAAGCTGCGTGCGCACTCCCTGCGCAAATCTTGTGCTGGAGCAGCAAAAGGAGGACACGGGATCGGCTGCAGCTCTGCTGAGTTGCTTTGGCATCTTCGTGGGAAGCATTGGCATGACAGTAATATCCCTGAACTGGAGCAATACGATAAGGGTCCTGGGCATGATGATGATCCTGGTAGGGCTGACATGTGAGGCACTATGGCTGCTTATCTCAAATAGGCCTTATGTGATGCAGGTTCCAGAGAGATATGTCGCTATGGCAAATAGAAAGTGCCCTGATTGATGGCGAATTTCTCTATTATGCACATCGAAGCAATTAAAATGTGAAAAAAGATAAAATTAGGAGCATTTTGCCAATCTATGTGACAGTTATTTCTCCTTTTATCGATGGATTTGCTGCATCGGCAAAGCTATATGTGCCGGCTGCATCGAATTTATAGCTGAATGAATCGCCACGATTCAAATCATTGGATTCGAAATTATCTCCTTTAATTTTATGAATATCATAATCTGCGTTGAGCCAAGTCACTGTGGTTCCCTTTTCAACGGTCAAATGGGTGGGAAAGAAAGCAGAGTTCTGGATGAGAATTGAGGCGTCCTTTGCATTCGATGAAGAGTTCGCCTGCTCTGCCAGGACGGGCAATGACAGCACCAATACAGTGGCCATTATAGCAGCCATTATTGTCAAAGATACCAGACTTTTCTTGGACATACTTGCACCTTCTTGGTCTTTTTTGCATTCGCCCAGAGCTCCTATTTTACAGGATTGATGATTCCTGTGTGGAGGCACTCCAAGCGGATCATGCCAATAAAACCTTTTGTTCGGATTTTGTCGAATTAATTGAATGAACGCTAAATACTTAAACTTTGCGGAATAGGTGCATGATTATGCAGTCCCAAAAGTCTGGCATTTATATTTTCGCTTATTAGATCGCTTGTTATTATGCCATATGAAAAAGAAGAAAAGAGCCTTGCAGCAATAGATCTGAAAGATTAGAGCTAATTTGGCATGGAAAGCCAGAAGGCTTCCTCTGCCACCTCGCCCTAGTAGCCCTTCACTGTGTGGGTCATATTGTTATGGAACTTGAACTTATCCCGGTCCTTGTCCTGCAAATAGACATAGCCGATCCGTCTATCATCAACATGCTCCTCATACTCCTCTGAGGCATCCTCCCGGCAACAGGAGCAGGCCTTTCGAGGGATGGAGACGCAGAAAGCACTGTTCAGAATCCCATACCCTCGCTGCGCCTGAGTGGATATGGTCATGTATCCGGCGCAGTTGGGACAGAGCCTGACCGACTCCTCCTGGCTCTCATTGATCATGTCTGTATCATAGAAGACGCGCTTTTTCCTGCGATAGAAGTCGCCTGCACCCTCCAGCGCCTGAGCTACCAAATCATCCCTATCGTCCCAGATCTTCTCAACCAGGGAGACTGTCTTCTCGATCTCTCTTGTCATTTGCTCAGTCTGGACGAACCTGCCTGGGACATAATCCGGCTCTTTAACATGGGAGTAATCGAGGCCCGCCATAGCCTGGATGATACCCGTGTTCACATAGGGCAGGGCCGTCTCCACGGCGTAACCACCCTCGAGCACGCAGATGTCAGGTGCCAGCTTCTCATTGAGCCTGGCATAGCCATTGGCTGAGAAGCGCATGTTGGCCAGAGGATCGGTGTAATGATTATCCTGGCCTGCGGAGTTCAGGATGAGATCCGGCTTGAACTCATCGAGGACGGGCAGGATAAGATTGTCGAGAACATAGTGAATGCCTTCGTCTGTAGTGCCCGGAGGCAGGGGAATGTTCAGCGTTCTCGCAAGCGCCTGCGGCCCGCCCATTTCATTGACGAAGCCAGAGCCCGGGTAGAGAGTGTGGCCGTCCTGGTGGAAGGATATGCATAAAACATCCGGATCATGCCAGAAAATCTCCTGAGTTCCATCGCCATGATGCACATCTGTATCGATAACCGCGATCCTCTTGTGGCCGTACTTCGTTCTCAGGTACTCGACCAAGACCGCCATATTGTTGATATTGCAAAAGCCACGGTTGCCGTGCACCACGCGCATGCTGTGATGGCCCGGCGGGCGCACCAGCGCAAAGCCGTTTCGAATCCTGCCATTCTCCAGGGCATCGGCCAAAGTGAGCGTGCTGCCAGCGGCAATGAGATGCGCTTCGGTGACCTGCGACTCCACATCTGGAACGCAGAAGTGGACACGGGCGATATCCTTCATCTCTGCCAGACGCGGCTTGTACTCCTCAATTGCTGGAAGGTCCATCAAACCTTCTTCGAAGATCTGATCACGGGTGTAGAGCAGCCGCTCCTCTCTCTCGGGATGAGTGGGCGAAATCGCCCAGTCGAAGGCAGGGAAGAATATCAGGCCGGTCTTGCCGCATTTATTCTTGGATGACATTCCTAGCACCTCCCCCATGACGGCAGAAGGCCGGCAGGAATTTCCATTCTGACATCCAGAAGTCTTCCCACTGTCGACCATCCTCGAATCATATTGAATACCTCACTGTAGGTTACTTCCGCCTCGCCCGAGTATTCGCCAACACCCATGCGTTCTGCCCTTTCTCCAAGCAGCTTCTTTGCCAACTGCTCAGCGCTCTCAGGCGTCATTTTCCGGTCGCCCACCTTTCCCACAAGCCCTTCCTCGGCCACGACATACTCGCCCCTCTCGGTGTCGATATGCAAATTCAATGTGAGCGTGGGCCGGGCCACAGCAGCGCCAATGGCATTGGCCACCGGTGCATATTTTGGCACCAGGGCACTTGCACCCAGCCTTGCAGCCACAAGCGGCACCAGTGGTGGCGCGCCTCCGCCCACACCGACCACATTCTGGGCCTGAAGCTTATCCTTCTTCATGATCTCCCATATGCGGTACGCTGGCTCTTGCTCCCACTCCTGAAACATCAGATTGACCTCGGAGACTATCTTCTCCACTACAGAGTCGACGACCTTCTGGGCCGCCTCCTTGGAAGTGCATTTCAGCTTTTGAGAGACGCCCTGCATGGCCTTCTCTGCAAGGCTGGCGTCGCCGCTGCTCGTCAGACCCAGTACACGCAGGGCATCGGTGGGCGTGGGCCCGGAGCCACCCATGCAGAGGGGCGAGCCGTCTCTTTGCGGCCCCACTGACAGGCAACCATCAGAAACGCATACGGCGCTATCGCCGCCGATGGCTACCGACTTGACTGCAAAGGCCCGTACATGAGTAAGAAGGGACTCCACCTTTGCGCCCTTGGAGGAGAGAAGAGGCTTGCCGGAAAGGATGAGGGCCAGGTCGGTGGTGGTGCCGCCTATGTCCACCACGACAGAGGTCTGGCCGGGAGCTGTCAGCGCCAGAACGCCCATGATGCTGGCGGCAGGTCCGGAGAATATGGTCTCCACAGGCACATCTATGGATTTGTCAAGCGGCAGGGTTCCGCCATCCGCCTTGAGAATGTAGACAGGAGACGAGATCTTGCGCTGCTTCAGAGCGCTGGCCACAGCCTGGGCAAAATGCCTGTAATTGTCCTTCGTTGCAACGGTGAGAAGAGTTGTTGCCGCTCGCCTTGGAAAGTTGAGCTGACCCGATACCCTGTGGCCAAGCTCTATTTTGGCCCCCGGCAGAGAAGCGGAGATTGTCTCTTTGACCTTCAGCTCGTGGGAATGGTTTCTCTGGCAGAACTTGCCCACCACTGCCACTCGAGTGAGGCCGCTGGCAGAAATCTTGCTTACTGCATCCTTGATCTGGGCCTCCTTGAGCCGGTCGATCTCCCTGCCGCGGTAGTCAATGGCTCCGTCGAGGATGATGGCTTCGCCAAGATTGTAGTCCTTGGGGTTGGTTCCGGGACCGGGTATGAGCACCAGGGCCACCGGGTCGGTCTTGCCCTCTGCAATCATATTAGTAATTAGAGTGGTGCTCAGGACAACCCGCTCTATCTTCTTCGTATCGACTCCCTTGACCAGCTCGTCCAGGGCCCCAAGCAAGCATTTCAACAGATTTTCGTGGTCTGTTGGCACATAAGCAGTCTTGACCACTGTTCCGCCGTCCACCAGAACGGCATCGGTGGTGGTTCCGCCGACATCAATTCCAATAAGCATTTTCATTCGCCTTTCGATATGCGCTAAAGACAAGGATCTATATCGGCTTTGTGGTCTCCTAACTCTTAAAACTCTCTGGTTATTTTCAACCATGGAAAAATTTTTTAATGAAGATGTGCTATCTATACTTATGAAAGAAACTGTCAAGGAGAATCGCATCCC
>CABMDX010000016.1 GCA_902385025.1 uncultured archaeon
AAGGTCCAGCTCAGCCAGAGCATGCCTGACCTCCGGCTCCTTGAGAAGAGCATCAAGCCCGTGCAAACGGCCGATCACATCTTCGATTCTGGATGCCTTGTGCTCGCTCCTGTATCTGACCGGAGAGTAATATATCTCGCCGTGGGTGCTATCCACCTGCGCGCCGAAGTAGTCCCGGTCATAGAAGCCCCTGAACTGGATGATGATAGGCTTGTAGATCATCTTGAGGCCAGGGACATAAAAGTCCTCCAGCATCCTCTGCAGCATTCTGTTCTCGGTCTCTGCTATTCGGAGCCTTATGTATCCCTGGCCGTGGATGTAGTTGGAGTAGTGGACATCATATTTTATGCGGGAGCGCAGATCAGTCCTCAATCCGAAAATAAACTCACAGGTGTCTTCCGTCTCCGTGGGGTCCAGATTGAGGAAGTATTTGATGTAGAGGGCAAGCCCATTCTCGAAGCCGATGATGACGTGGGACTCATCGTTCTCTGCGCTCTTGACGGCAACGTCCAAAACACGCCAGCCAAACAGCCTCTGCGCCTCCTCTTTGGTGAAGCTGAAGGACGCAAATCCTTGAGCCTTTTCCAGCAGATCTCCCATGGTCTCCATTTGGATTTCCTCTTCTACTCGGATCGGATAAATATTATGCTTAAAATCAAGAGCGATGCGGCCAGGGTAAGGGCTATTGCTGCTTGCATGAGCCTCAAGGCCCGGGGCACATCCGCTGTGTCCGGCTCTCTTCCCTCCTCTACAAGGACGTAGAAGCCGGGCTTCTCCAGGCGGATGCCCAAAGCACCGGCAGAGGCTGCCATAGGCCAGCCGGAGTTGGGGCTGGGAGTGGCGCTGTGGTACTTTAGGGCTGCCTTTATGGTTGCCAGAGCCTTGCCCGGACTGGCCAGGGCTATCAGCAGGATGCTCAAGCGCGCCGGAATGAAGTTGGCGAGGTCATCGAGCCTGGCTCCCACAAACCCCAGCTCCTTCAAGGCCGGGGTCCTGTAGCCGATCATGGAGTCCATGGTGCTGATGGCCTTGAAGGCCAATGCCGCCTCCAGTCCGAGGCCGACGGGTGAGAAGAGCAGATAATAAAATATGGGCGAGAGGATCGAGTCCACGTAATTCTCAGAGAGAGACTCGATCACTGCTGAGGTGGCCTGGGCGCGGGTGAGGCCTTCTGTCTTTCGGCCAACGAGGGCGGGCAGCATCTTCTTGGCCTGGTTGATATCCTGGTCTATCATTCTGCCGATATCTGCAGAGACCCGGCAGAGACACTTAATCGCGAATGTGGATTTGAGAAGGTAGGCAGAGATCAGCAGAGGAAGAAGGGGAACCGGGGAAGAGGCCACCACCAGGAGATGGCCCGCCAGAGAAGTGCTTATTATTACTGCTACGGCCAGGGCGAGACCACTGACGCGAGTTGGTCGCGCACGGGCACGCAAGTAAGCGATGAGCTTGCCTATCCAGACCACGGGATGAATCCTTGCCGTCGGCTCACCCAAAAGGAGATCGTAGGCCACGGCCAGGAGGAATACATCCAGGCCAAAGAGGCTCATAGAAGCTTCTCCAGTCTCTTCCAGGCAAGAGTCGGGTCTTCGCCTCTCAGGAGCGCATCCATAATTGCAGCGGCAATCGCTGGATTGTGGATCAAAGAACAGCCGTTGCAGGACCAGTTCTCCCCGTCGGCACGCCCGCCAGTTCTGGAATCCAGACAGGGATAAAAGGGACAGAAGCAGAAGACGCAGTCCTGCTCAGAGAAATGACAGGGATACCTCTCGCAGTTCAATCTCTCCATCTCAGGGCGCGCTCCAGGGCCGCGATAAGCTGCTCGTTCTCCTTTCTATCTCTTACTGCTACCCTTATGTAACTCTTCCCCAGGCCAAAGGACTGGCAGTCCCTCACCAGAACTCCGCTGGCAAATGTGCGCTCTGCCAGAACATCAGAGTCAATGCCCATTGGTTCGATATTCACCAGAATGAAGTTGACGCTGCTATGCAGCGGCTCAAGGCCAAGGCTGTGCAGGGCATCGGTGAGCCAAACCAGCTCTTCTTTTATGAGCCTCCTGGACCTCTCCAGGTGCTCTGCACAGCCCAAAAGATAAACTGCGGCAGCCGCGGCCAGGGAGCTTATGGACCAGGGGATCCTCGCCCGGTTCATAATGCCGGCAAGCACAGGATTGGTCACACCGAAGCCCAGCCGAAGGCCTGGGACGCCAAAGGACTTGGTCAATGACCTCATGACGAACAAGAAATCCATTCCGGACGCCATTGTGGCAACGCTCTGCCCCGGATCTGATAGCTCGATGAAGGCCTCGTCCACAAGAAGAAATGTCTCGCTCTGCTCGCAGCTCTCCGCGAGATCGGCCACCTGCTCTTGGGAGAGAAGCCGCCCCGTAGGATTGTTGGGATTGCAGAGGAAGAGGGCCTTGGCCTCTTTCAGATCGGATTCGCAAAAGGCGGGCAGGCCATCCTGGCCGATCTTAACGTTTTTGATTTTGGCTCCCGCGAGGAGGGACTGATTCTCATACTCGCCAAAGGTGGGAAAAGGTATCAGGGCAAGATCACCTTCTTCCAGGGCGGCCTCCGCGAAGAGCCTGATCAGCTCCGAGGAGCCATTTCCGGGGACGATTGCCTGGGGCAATGCGCCTACGAAGCCTGCCGCAGCCCGGCGAAGGCCCACATAGCTGTTGTCCGGGTAGTGGCCTATGTGCTTCAGCTCTTCCAAGATCAGCTCTTCCAGGGGAGGCGAACCCAGGGGATTTATGTTGGCAGAGAAGTCCAGGGGCTCAGCTCCCAATGACGACGCTGCCTCTTGCACTTTGCCGCCGTGCTGGCACTCCCGCGCCAAAG
>CABMDX010000017.1 GCA_902385025.1 uncultured archaeon
AAATATGGGTTGAGCTTTAATGGTACCCTCACAAGCTTATTCATGCAACTCCCCATAAGATTATCGGGGTTTTAGCATAAAAATTTAATTATTATTCCAGTTAAAACTTGGAAAGTAGAGTAATTTACATAGGGTATCCGAATTGGTATGGAACAATGCCGATGGCAGTCTTTACCTTTTTAGAGGGATATAATTTCTCTGGAAAAACAATCGTTCCGTTTTGCACTCATGAGGGTAGTGGAATGGGAAGAAGTGAAAGCGATATTAAAAAACTTTGTCCGAATACAAAGGTGCTGTCCGGTTTAGCGATTCGAGGCAACAACGTTGAAAGAGCGGATAAAGATATTGCCAACTGGCTAAAAAAACTTGATTTGATATCGTAATGAAGGCGATTTGAATTGAAAGCACGCAGACTGGGAAACAGCGGCCTTGAGGTCTCTTCCATTGGATTAGGCTGCATGGGAATGAGCTATGCTTACGGTCCGGCAGCAGAAAAGAAAATTATGATCAAACTGATTCAGTCAGCAGTCGAGCATGGCGTTACTTTCTTTGATACAGCCGAGATCTACGGCCCATACACAAACGAGGCGCTGTTGGGCGAAGCTCTAGCTCCCTACAGGGACGAAGTGGCAATTGCCACCAAGTTCGGCTTCAGCTTTAAAGATGGGAAAGAGTCCGGTCTCGACAGTCGCCCGGAGCATATCAAACAAGCAGTCGAAGGCTCGCTCAAGCGGCTTGGGACAGAAACTATCGATCTCCTTTATCAGCATCGTGTCGATCCAAATGTGCCTATTGAGGAGGTGGCCGGAGCAGTGAAAGAGCTAATCCAGGAAGGAAAGGTCAGGCATTGGGGGCTTTCCGAGGCAGGGGTAGAGACAATCCGTCGGGCGCACAAAGTCCAGCCGGTCGCCGCTGTTCAGAGCGAGTACTCAATGTGGTGGAGACGTCCCGAAGAAGAGCTGCTTCCTATGCTTGAAGAACTCGGAATTGGTTTCGTTCCTTTCAGCCCCCTCGGCAAGGGATTTCTTACAGGGCGGTTTGATAAACATTCAAAGTTCGACAGCACCGACTTCCGAAGCATTGTCCCCCGCTTTAGATCAGAGAATCTCGATGCGAATCAGGTCCTGGTTGATCTCATCAAAAAGGTAGCAACAGAGAGAAATGCAACACCTGCCCAGATTGCGCTCGCATGGTTGCTTGCACAAAAGCCATGGATTGTACCGATCCCTGGGACAACAAAGTTGGAACGCCTGATTGAGAATTTAGGATCAGTGAACATTGAACTGACAGCAGGAGATTTACAAGATATAAATTCAGCACTCTCGAAAATTGCCATTGCCGGAGATCGCTATCCTGAGGAACTAGAAAAGAGGACAGGCCGCTAAGGCTATAATGCAAGAAATTCGAAAGTATTTTGATAATTGGGGCATAAGAATGAAAATATTATTAGTAAACGGAAGCCCGCATGAGAAAGGCTGCACCTATACAGCTCTTACAGAAGTGGCTAAGACTTTGAATGAAGAGAGCATTGAAACAGAGATTTTCTGGATCGGAAAAAAGCCGCTTGCTGGGTGCATCGCTTGCAGGGCCTGCGCAGAAACCGGGCGCTGTGCGTTTGATGATTGCGTCAATGATTTTCTTGACATTGCCAAAGATGCTGATGGTTTTATTTTTGGATCGCCTGTACATTATGCCGCAGCAAGTGGTGCGATTGCATCCTTTATGGATCGCGTATTTTATGCCGACCTGAACTCTGGCAAACACTCCTTTTATCTAAAACCGGCGGCGGCAGTAGTTTCCGCAAGAAGAGCGGGAACGACGGCTGCTTTTGACCAGCTCAATAAGTTTTTCACCATTTCAGAGATGCCTATTATTGCTTCCAGCTATTGGAATATGGTTCATGGAGCAAAACCAGAAGATGTAAAAAGAGATTTGGAAGGATTACAGACTATGCGTGTGCTGGCAAGGAATATGGCATGGTTCCTAAAGTGCAAAGAGGCCGGTATGAAGGCTGGAGTAAAATTGCCCTTGAGAGAAAAGATCATTCGCACTAATTTTATTCGGGAGTGACACAGTTCTCTCTAACCGAGTGAGATCACAACTAATAATATCTTTCTGGAATGGGAGAGTTTTCATAAATGATGGCAGTCCTTATATTCTGCAGGATTTGATCTGTAGCAAGGCCGCGAAAGACCTGGAATTTATCCATACATCAAACTTATGGATTTGTTACTAGTAAAATATTCAAATATCCCTTTCCACGCACTTCCAATATCGATTTTTCGGATAGCTATCATGCTATGGGATGATAGATGCTGTAAGAATGCTCCTGGAAATAGATGCCAATGCAGAAAATGGCCGCTGACGGGAGCAGGAGGAGAGATAAGATCGATATAAAGCCCGCAATAGCTAATACATCCCACATCATGCAAAACTTTGGAAATCAATAACATTGACGGAGGCTATCTCTCCATGATAAGACTCAGCCTACATTTTACAGAGGCTCAACAGCACCTGATAAATCCCTAATAGAGGCCTCCGTATAACAGATCTATTTTGGACTCCTGAGTTCTTTCAGGCACCATGGAGCTGCCAAATAAGCTCTATGCAATAGCTAAAAACAAAGAAATTCTCGTCCTTAGCCTAAAATATATAATCATGCAACTACAATTGCTAATATTAGTGGAGAGGAGGAGTTAAAATTGAAATTAGTCCTGTCAATTCTGGCCATATTATTGATAGCAGGAGTTGCATTAGCGCATGAGACTGTCTGCCCAAGTGGCTGCGACGGTAATAGCATTCAAGCTGCTGTTTATGCGGCACATCCCAATGATACAATTGATGTATACAGCGGGACTTATAATGAGAGTGTAGTTTTGACCAAGGACGTTACTTTCAGAGGAATCGATACGGGCAGCGGAGAGCCTATTGTCAATGGTGATCTCTATCTGAATGGTTTCAATATGGTCTTGCGGGGCTTTGGCTTCCAATCCATTTCACCGGGTTTGGCAGATACACAAAATATGACCACAAAAGACACAACATTTTATTGGATAGAAAAAGCATTTGAAACCACCTCAAAGTCTACAGCTATCGCAAGCCTCGATAAGATAATCAAGGCAAATCCAAGAGATGCCTGGGCTCTGTATAGAAAGGGATGGATTCTGTCTGATACAGGAAGGTATGAAGAGTCCACAGATATTCTAAAAGAATCTATAAAAGTAGATCCATATTTTGCGTCTCCCTGGAATTTGATAGGCAATAATTTCTGGACAGGGAAAAATTCTGACAAGGCTCTGGAGGCCTATGAGAAAGCTATTCAATTGAGGCCAAATAAGGGGCTCTACTGGTTTAACAAAGGCGACGCTCTAAAAGAGCTGGGCAGAAATAGCGAAGCAGAGGAAGCCTACGCAAAGGCATCGGCGTTTGGATATGGCAATTTTGCTGTAGCAAACGAGGCCGCGATCCCTGGCCCCATACCAACACCTGGCACATTCGTTACAGACCACATAATGTCAAGCAATGTCGATGAATATACCAATAACGTGATTACAAGGGCCTATGAGTTCACTAATACTGATAGCAAAGCGTATTCATGGTTGAACCTGGGCAAAGCAGGAAACAACACGGTCAAATGGATGTGGTATTCTCCCGACGGTAATCTCTATAGAACTGAAACGGTTGATGTTCCTGCTCCAAGCGGTGACTATTGGCGTTCCTATAATGTCTGGTCTTATATCTACATTGCAGGAAATGATGCAGCTAACATGCCAGGAGATTGGCATGTAGATGTTTATCTCGACGGCCAGAAAGTCTTCACAGAGTATTTCTCTATATCTGAAGATCGATCAACTGCACCATCAGGATATCAGCCGTCTGCCCCTGTTGCTGGCCAATCAGAGGCGGCTAGCTGGCTCAATCAGGGTATTGCTCTCGCCAATCAAAGCAAATATGATGAGGCCATACAGGCTTTTGATAAAGCGATTAAGATCAATCCACAATATGAAGCGGCATGGTTCCTAAAAGGCGCTGCTCTCAACAGACAGGGCATGTATGCTGATGCTATTCAGGCATATGATAAGGCAATTGAGATAAATCCAGGAAATGAAAGTACATGGACCAGCAAAGGCGTTGCTCTCGGCAATCTGGATAAATATGATGAGGCGGCTTTGGCTTTCGACAGGGCCATAGAAATCAATCCCGAGAATTATGTTGCATGGTACCTGAAAGGGGCGGCTCTCGATCAACAGGGAAAGACTGATGAAGCCATTGTAGCATGCGACAAAGCTACCGAGATTAATCCTCAAGATGACTATGCATGGTATATCAAAGGCAAGGTTCTTGAAGACCTGGGGAGGTATGGTGAAGCCATAAGGGCTTTTGATAATTCCACTCAAATTAATCCACAAAATGTGGATGCCTGGTATGATAAAGGCGAAACGTTCTATTGGCAAGGGAAGTATAACGAATCCATTCAAGCCTTGGATATGGTTACAAAGATTGATCCTCAAGATGCCGATGCATGGTACATTAAAAGCATGGCTCTTGATGAGCTGGGCAAGCACGACGAGGCAGATTTGGCCTACAACAGGTCCATAGAGATCGATCCTGAAATTGAGGAGGAATGGTGGGGTTATTAGCCGCGAAGCACAGCATGAAGGGGCAATGAAGGCTGCAAAGATCGAGAAAGGCGGCTATTCAGCCTCAATAAAATGCCAGAGCAAAAAAATTATAGGCAAATAGAGATATGCTCAGGGTACTTGCATACAACCCGTCTTTGGCCTTTGATGCCACAATAAAATAGGGATGAAGTATGGGAGCCTTTGCACAAAAGCAGAATCATCCTCAGGAGCTGCTCTCCACAGGTCTTGCCCGACCCAAAATGCCATCATCCGGGATAGCCTGCAGCAACCACCTTTTCGTCAATTCAAATCGCACGATTGGCAATCAAGCAGCGCAACAGATGTTGCGAACTGATGCAAAAGAGCCAGAAGCCAGATTGACCGGCGCGCCGTCAGTTCGCTTTGGGCACGATTTTGGCCAGGTCCCCATTCATCCCTCGGCAGCAGGGACGCCATCGACACCGTTCATAAGCGAATTATCACACTCACCAGGCCGCCCTCTCGACTCAGACGAGCACGGCTTTGTGGAGCCGCAATCAAGTCATAACCTCGGTCAATTGGAGGTAGATAGCGACGTGAAAGCGGCAATCCAGAGGCAGGACGAGCTGGGAACTGCGGCTCCGCCATCCCAGACGCCATCTGTGCCGGCCGGACCGATCCCGGGTCAGGAGGTACAACCGGCGGATACAGCTGACCGTGGGCCGAAGCTGTACGGGCTTCTGGATCACAGCATTCAGGGACCGCTGACCTTTGCACCCTGGGCGTTCGGCGTACAGCAGGAGCCTGGCATAGGCATCTACAGCCCTAAAATGAGCGCTTACGGAACGGTGATAGCCGACACAAGCGTGCAGGTTGCCGAATATGAGATCGGATTCGTGCAGGCTTTGATCGTATCAAGGATGACGGCGACATATATCGACCGGAACGGCCAGGCGGTGCAGTATCTGAAGATCGGCTTGAGCCAGCAGCCGATCCGTGACAGCCAGAAGGGCTCCAAGCCGTGGTCAAAACAGCAGGATGTGAGGTCGCTGGATACCAGCTACATTGTTGAGACAGAGGACACGCCGCGCAACATGGCACCCTGGCAGACGCCAGCGCCTGGCAGGATCGGGAGCCTGAGCAGCGCAGAAGGGACGGACTTATTCTGCACCTGGCTTGCCGCGCGGCACAAGCGGAGCGGTGAGATGCATTATCTAGGCTGGGGAACGTGGATGGTGGATTGGGGCAGTGCGTTCGATGCGGCAAAACAGGTCGGAAGAAGCACCGGTGCAGGCGGCCAGAAGATGCTGGGCGGCGAAAAGAGGGGGCCCTTCACGCCGCTTGAGGGCGATCCGACAGCGAATAATTCAATCACCCTTCAGTGGAGCAGTTCTCCATGACTTGGGCACCTGAGAATCAGGGGGGCTTTGAGCCTATAAACTGGGCAAAGAAGAAGTCCAAGGTGGTCGATGAACCCTTCTTGGAATAGGAGTTATGCAATTGGCTGATTCATCACGCGTCTGTTCATGGAAGCATGCCTTTGCGTTGGATAATCCAATTCGAAGGCTCATCCACGATCCAAAAAAGATTCTGGGCGAATATATAAAACCAGGACAGACTGTTCTCGATGTCGGATGCGGACCGGGTACTTTTTCGATCGCCATGGCAAAGATGGTAGGCGAATCAGGAAAAGTCATCGCGGTTGACCTTCAAGAGGAAATGCTTCAAATCTTGAGGGAAAAAGCGGTCAACCTGGGACTGGAATCGAGAATATTCACCCATAAGAGCGATCCTGATAGGATTGGCGTCTCTCTAAAAGTGGATTTTGTCTTGGCCTTTTACATGGTTCATGAAGTGCCCGATTCAAAAGCGTTCCTGAAGGAGATTGTCTCTCTGCTCAAACCCAAAGGAAAGCTGCTTATTGTCGAGCCCAAATTTCATGTTTCCGCAACCGCTTTTGAAAAGACGATCGAGGTTGCTCGGCAGGCGGGCTTGCGCCCCATCTGCAGGCCAAAGATCCGCTTTAGTAATAGTCAGCTATTATCCCTATAATCATTCTGGTGGCTGCATAAAGTGATACCTGAAGAAGAGGGCAGCGATATCAAGGAGATGGTTTGGGAAATGTCCAGGACGACCAACAGGATAATGATCTTTGGAATTATGCTTATCCTTGTGATCATGGCTGTGCTTATGTATCTCGGCATTCTAACAATTCCGTTCTTGGCGAAATAGGTGCAGGACAGCCGTGTAGATTTGAACTCTGGATTCAATTGCATAATCTCTTAACACAGGCGGTTCAAGAGTTATTTCGCCTGTATCGCTTTTGAGGATTCGCGATCTAGTGCAGTTTTGTGGCCTTTCTCTCGGGGCTGCGCTCATAGGGAAGTGTGCCGATCTGCTGACAGGCTTCATATTGTACCGCTGCATTCAGAAACTCGGCAATAACCTGATTTGATCCTCTATTCGGATCGACAATATCACTCATTATTGGATCTAGTGATTCTATGCCCTATTCCCTCCTTGATTTGGTGGCATCTCGCGATTGAGAAACAAGCAGATAGAAAGATTTAATCGAATTTGCCGTTCGCGTTCAATGGCGCGCTTGGGTGCTCAATGAATATGGGCTGCTTTAGGTAATGATCCCAAACTCCGGATAGTCTTCTCTGCTCGCGTCCAGGCTGCAAACGTTTTCATAGCTTTTGGTGCGAATCGGGGTTCATTGACACTTTAAGCCGGGATGAAAGATATTCAATAAATCTAGGACACTAATAACGCCCGGTTATTCCACCAAAGGGTACTCCTGAAGGTCCCATTTTATATGTAATCTTTACAGATGCTTTATCCACAAACATAGATAATATGCTGTCCAGTTTGCTGATTGGATAGCAGAGTATGATTCTCTTATTAATAGCATCATACTCTGCGGGCGGAAGAGCGCTGTCATCTCTTACAAATATAAGGTATCCCACTTCTCTATATTGTGCCATCCCTCCCTCATCTGGACCAAATAATGTGACTATCTCTATTCCGTTATTTTGCGAAATAGTTCCTGATGGGTATGTGATGGCATAATAGGTAACATAGAATTCTATGGTCTCCTGATCATCTGCCAGAATTGCATATGGGGTCTCAGCCGCATGCTTCTGGTCTATATTCTCAGATTTGATCTCAATTGACTGATTTTCCTGGCTTTGAGAGCAGCTGATTGAGACGAGCAGCCAAAAAGCCAAGATAAGCCCTAGATACCTTTTAATGATCATAATGGATCACCTTAATATGCAACAGCAATTAGTGTTCCTATAGTTTTTCCAAGAGAGGATCATATAAAAAAAAGCGCATATCATCGATTCAGAGAGATTGCCGAGAGATAGTATCCCGGGTTAGAGAATCCATTATATTCAGCCTAAAAGCTTTCATCATATCCTGAATCCCAAGAGCAAGCACAATTGCAGGCCATGAAGCATGCGAGCTTTCCGTCATCTCGACCAAAGCGGACTGCCAAAAAAGGATAGATCGGTTCGTCAAAGAGAGAAGACCTATCTATTCTGCAGAGGCCGCCATACAGTTCGGCGTGACTGCCATTCTTCCCGTGCTCCTGAGAAGATCGAACAGGCCAAGGATACCATGCAGGGGAAAGGCTGGCGGCAAATAGAGTCGTCTCTATTGCCCTCAGGTCTTCGCCTTTTGCGATCCAAGATAAGGCATTGCGACCCTGCGATTGCTATCATCGGTCTCTTTGAAGAATCACTTTTTAAAACCTAATCATCCAGCCATTCTCTATCAGGACACCACTTCTTTTCTATCTCGGAGACAATTTTATCCATAGACTCTGAGCTGGGTATGCCAATTAATTGATAAACAGCCTGGGCATTGCTTACCTCTATTTTGCCATTCGCCTGATTTGAGAGAATCTTGCCTGTACTCTTTTCTATAATTGAACAAGATTTTAAATAACTCGTATCCCATTCAACAAAGGAATGGTTAATAACCCATATATTGCCCGACTTGGGATCCCATCCATCTTGCTCCTTGGTAATCTTGTAATTAAATTTGTTTATTCTTGCCCACATTGTCTCTATTTGCACCGTTTTTTGCACCGGTCCGTTTTTCCCATTGCAGGTAATTGTATATTTAATGGGCTTTTCGGGGCATAAGACACGACTTCCAACATCCTCCACTGTGCCAATCCCTTGATCAATGGCGCAGGTAGATGCATATGATGTCTTCCATTTCAGAGCAACACTATCGCCCTTTTTCTCCACATTTGCAGGAACTGCCTCGAAGGATTCTATGCTTACACTGCCGATATAAATTTGAGCATTTGCTCGACAGCTTTTTGCTTCATCACTTGCCTTCAATGTGTATATCTTATCCTCATCGGGATGAAGATCCATTTGTCCACTCAAAGCAACATCCATATTGCCAGGATTGATGACGCACGATTTGCTCCCTACCGTTTCCCATTGCAGGGTTGTCTTTGCACCCTTGGCAATTGTCTCAGGCTCAAAATAGAATGAACGTATGGCCAACTCCACGACTTTTTTCTTCTTCCAGATGGTTTGTGATTCCTTAGCACTGTCAAATCCAGGAATTTTATGGCTTTCAATATACATGAGGCTCATGCCATCAGGGGTTAGAGATACTATATTGTCAATAATAAAAGCTATGCTCTCCATTGGATCAATTACTGTAGCTTTCTTCGGGAATAAGGTCCAGTATGTGCCTATCGAATTGCTGCTTTTTTTAACACAATACCATTCAAGATTATCTGGCGCTGGAGAAACCGTTATATTCTCACCCGCTTCGCTTGTAGTGAAGTTGCCTTTGCCAGAACCCCACGGAAACCAGATATAAAACCACGATAGATTGTATTTCTCATAAGGTTCTCCATAAGAAGGCAAATCGTCAGTGGGTTTGAGGTTATCCGGATTAACGAAGCAGATCTGAGCTGTTTGATGAGGATTTGCAATATTAAATGCTATTGAATTAATCTCTTGCTTGCCAGACGTTTCTGAGACATATATTGAGTTTGGGTCTACGCCGTAGACTAAATTGAGTTCATCACTTGCATCAGCTTCTTTTCCTGGTTTTTTTATTTTGCCCATTATTTATTCTCCTTTCTAGTTAGTCTTAACCAGCCTTCAACCACTTCTTTTGGAGCTGGTTTGAAGCTTGCATTTGGACTGACAGGGTCAAAATCGGTTGTCTCTGTCCATGTTGCTAGGTTGGGATGGTAAATCCAACTCCACTGACGGGAGCCGTCTACTGCGGGAAGAGGTATTCCAAACTTTGACGCAGTGATAATAATCGGATTCATGCTGAATGTGATGTCCATATTGCCTAACGCACTGGAAATATATGCCAGAGGAATTTCCTTATAAACAACTGGCAAAATGCCTGTTGTAATATGAACTCCTGCGAGCGGATCAACAATTAGCGCAAGTTTTATCTGATCATATCCTTCCGTGGCATTGATACTTATTGTATGATCATAATTCACATAACCGCTGGCTTGCTCTCTCTCCCGTATGCCGGAGGTCGCATAAAATGTTTTATAAGTATCATCACCATTTTTAATAAAATAGCCCAATAATCCGTCGCAAATCTGGCTGATATCGCCCAGTCTTGCAGTGAATTCAACTTTTTCAAAGCTATATGAATTGAACTTGCCTAAATCATCCCATGATTGGCTAAATGCCAGCAAACCTTCAATCTCCAGCCCAATGCCAGCATTAACCAGAGCAAGTGGTCTTCCTGTTAGAACAGATAGGCTTTGCTCATTCTTAAATCCCAGGGGGTCAATGGACGAAAGAGTCTCGTCTGTGCTTTTTATAAATTCGATTAAAGCTTCACCATTACTTTTATTAAAGTTTTTTAATCCTTGTACGAATTTCCTCAGCTGAGCATTCTGAATATTTTCCGGTGTGATATTGCTGTTGGGCTTTGGCACCCAATGAACCTCACTGGTATTATCGGAGCTATAAAAGATTTGCAGTTTGCCCAATTGAAAACCATCAGAGCTGAATATCATAAGGCTGTTTTCAATATGATTTGGCAATAACCATCCGCAAACAGGATTGCTTGCAGGATCGGAATTGGTTACCATACTTTCATCAGCAGATATCCACTGGAAGTTGAGCCTGGCAGGCTGAACAATAGCCGGTTTTAGTGTCACATAATTATTAAAACTACTTGCCGGTGTTGTTAATTCTTTTGAGATAAGACTATTATTATCTACATCAATCTCCTTAATCTGTCCAAAAGCATCAACAAGCCATAATCTCATGAGTTTCATGAATCCGGCGCGTATTGGATTGAACGAGATTTCAGGAGAAGGAGATAACTTATTATTGTCACCTACAAGATCTGCAACTTTCCCTGCAAATTCTGGGCTTCCTCCACAATCTCCAGGTATGTCAAATACCGGAAATTGCAATGTCTCTTTTCTCATGATCTGTGAATTGTTAAATCCGCTCAATGTCTGGGATAGGACATCCAGCTTCCCTAATTGATCACAAATGTCTCTTAATTCCTGAAGCTCTGGATACGCAGGGTCCAGCTTATCTATGTAATTTCTTAATGCGCTCTGCAGCTTGTGCCCTGCATGAGGCGTAATTACAACTGATCCTCTAGCATAGTGCTCTTTATTTCCTGGAGAGTCCGATATGCATTCATAATGTATATCTCCGAGCTTCCAATCGGACAGGAAATTTGAAAAATCTGATTTAATATCCTTATAATCCAAGATATATGCGTCCCACTCAATATACAATGGAATCCAGGCTTGAGACCATGGTTGTATGCTTATTTTATTGGGCACTGAGCCGACCAATCCTGAAGCTTCAGCCAGTCTCTGAGCACTGATATTCTTAACCAGGCAGGCATTCCAAAGAATTGTCTGAATCTTCTCAATCTCTGCAGAAAGCATTTCAATATCCTTATCGGTCGGATCTGCAATTTGTGCTAATTCAAAAGCCGCAATTGCCATTAGTCTCGCCTGGTTGGTATCGAGCAGCATTGATTCAGCAATCATGCTTTTGAGCTCAGACGGGACAGGCGTTTTCTCAATTGGAATACTGCTGCAAAAAGACAATAGCTCTTTTTCTGTTATGGTGACGGTCTTATCTCTTACTTGAATAGTCAAGCCTGTAACAGTATTGCCCGTGGAACGGCAATTGAGTGTACCATCACCAGAGTATTGATCATCATAACCATGCCTAAATGATCTGGAGACACCTTCGCCTGAAAAAAGTAAAACGGGATCATTGGGCTGCCAGAACCTATTTCTGTTGGTCGCATCAAGCGTATATCCCGGAAGGTTTTCTTTAAGGGAGTTGCTGATTTTATCAGAAAAGCCAGTTATTTTGGATTGAAGATCCTTTATTTGATCTATGCTATCATTTATTTTCCTTGCAAGGGAATCGATTATGTTTTCAAATTCTGATTGTGGTATATCTCTTACTCGCTCTTTAAAGGGATCGCTTCTGCTTAAAATAAATTTATACCATGTAGAGTAAGCTTCCCACTGCCAGCACGAGAGTTTTGATTTGGCATCATCCAACTGCCTTTGCAATAAATTGAGTTCTGCCAGATCCTTGCCTATTGTACCCGGGAACGCCTTTGTTGTATCAGGCGCTCCTTTGCCATCTTTGGTTGATGGATAGTTTATCACATATTCAATGCCTCCTGGGAATGAACTGAATGTCCTTTCATGAAGTATTTCTTCCAGCTTTGCTATGCCGTCAGGAGCATCAAATTGAGCCAATAGCTCATAATTAAAAGCTTCAAGCACTTTGGCGACATCATCCGGTTCCTGTTTAAGCTTCGAGGCGATTAATGTTGAGAGTGCCTCAACCGAGTTATTTCCCCAAACAATTTGCGGATCGACATCGGGGATGGAGGGTTTGTAGGATCCGTCATCACCGCGCCAGGCGACATTGAATATCATCCCATGACATAGTGTCTGCTTTGGTTTATCGGCTATTTCTACGGGAATGGACCAGTTGAGCTGCTCCAGGCATGAATGCCATAGCTTATCGCTAACCTCGCCATCGAGCGGGTCCAGCTCAGGATCAGGATACCACCCTAAAACTAGATACGTGATGTTCCCGCTGCCAATATCATCTAAAG
>CABMDX010000018.1 GCA_902385025.1 uncultured archaeon
AGTCTGAAATGCGAAATCGCAGTTGTTCATTAACAGGGAACCGTTCAATACCACAATGCACGGTTTCATCTTAACGCCCCAATCCCAATCATTAAAATGAGTGGCTGTCAGCGTGACCGTTCCCTGACCATTCAGTATCATTTGCGATCCCGTCTTGAAGCTCGCATCGCTATATCCCCAAAAGCCACAGTTCGTCAGCTTTACTGGGCCCCAGTTGTCCGGTCCAATTTCAAATCCGGACATGAATTGGCAATTCTCAAAAGCAACTCCCGAGTGTGACTGGACCTCATCGATCTTCACAGCAAGGGGACCTATGTCGGAACCACTCTGGGTGATGAGTGCATTAGCAAGGCCTCCATTGGTTGTATTGGTCCTTATAAAATGAAATCCCTCTTTGGCAAATATCACAAAGCAGTCTGAAATATATTCCCAATCCGTCCTACCGATAATGAATCCTTCCAGGTGTTGCCTCGTATAGTTCTGGAGGGCTGCCTCTTCGCTAGAATCGAGACCATAAGGCTTACTCGCCCGCGCCCAATAGTGTGTTTGAATATGGACATTCTCCAGCCGCCCTATATCTGTACACTGATCGATCAATATGCCTCTCCTCAGAGCACACATATGGACATCTCTTAGAAGGTGAGACTCATTGGGAATAGTCCCGCAATCTATTCCATTATACGCATTCGCTATGGTCACGTCCATGACATTGGTATGCGTTCCATCAGCCTGAACGGTCCAGGGATATGGGTGCACATCGGTTGCATTCTGCTCAGGATAGAAAATTGTAACTCCCTTTAATGTACTATCTGTTTTTAGGTCTATGAATGGTGCTGAATCTTCCTTGTCTCTCCCTGCATAGACCAGCAGAGTGGACCCTTTATCCAGTTCTGCATTATGGGGGCCTCCCCAGGTGCCCTGCAAGGTGACGCCATTAGGAATGGCCAGGTTTCCATCAAAGCGATAAATTTTTGAATCCATTTGGACGATGCCGCCTTTTTCTCCTGCATAGTCCAGCGCATTTTGAAAGGAAGATGTATCGTCTGTCTTACCATCGCCCTTTGCTCCAAAATCGTGAACGTTTATTTGAGAGTCTTCTGCCCATGCGGGGTATGCCGAAACGAATGCAATAGTGATACAAAATAAAGCTATTATCCGCATTCGTGCCTGGCGCGCATTGGACGCGGATGGCGCGGGAGAGTGTTTGGCCAATGGATTCCGACTGCGTAGCGGTACCGCCATATTGAGCTATTTGGTGCGGATAATTAAATATGTTGTGCATTTGGCGCATCCTTTGAAGGATGAGTCCAGACTATTTACGGCAGCATTCCGGTTTCATTTGACAAAGCCTGGGAACAAAATCTCGCTTGACTCAAAATGACTAATTGTTTTGCAAAATTTGCCTGCTATTTAACCATCACACATGCGCTCTCGTCGAAGGGATTGGTCCTCATGGCCAGTGAGAATAGATAGGGATAGTTCCTGTTGAGGTACATCATATAAGCAATCCATTCCATAACCAACAGGTGGTATGCCCTTTCGACATCTACAGAAAGGTGCAGGAGATCTGAATCGGGCAAAGAGCTGAAATCTCCTCTCTGCTCCAGCTCCTCGGTCAGATGGAAAACGGCTCTCAGTAGGTTGGTAAAGCTCTCATTCTCCAGCAATACAGGATTTTCAAGAAGCCTGAGAGAGAAATCTCTCTTGGCGGTCAGATATTTATGGAGTGCTTTGATGTCGATCGTCCCAATTTGGATGCTGTATTTATGGCTTTTTAGTTTATCCTGGACCCGTCTAAATTCATCATCAGACCATCTATCAATATTCACCAGGTCGCCTCGAAGGTTGTGGAGGTTGGGGTCGTTATCGGAGAGATAGGTTAAGAGCCAGGTCCCAACTTCACTAAAAAAGGTCCCCACAACAATGTTCAGTTTCTCCAATTTCGCCTCTTTTGATCGATTGGCAAGAAGCCGATTCAGGATCAAGGTCACAAGCAGCACATTCAAAGGCAGATAGCCCAGCGAATTCAGGAGATAGTTAAGAGTATTTTCAGGGTCACCTACCAGCAGGAATTTTATATAATATATTGAGGCTGAGATAAAGATCAGCACAATTCCCAGGCGTGACTCCCAACTCAGTTTCATAATGATCCTTTTCATCGAGATGCAAGGTATCTTCCATGACACTGTAACATATTTCTATTTGAGAGTCATTCTATATGGTTGTCACGGGATAGACGCATCTCAATCGAGGAGCATAAAAAATGGATTTCTTAGCATTACAATGCGCCGATCGGGACTAAAACCACATTTTACAGGTAATGTTTAAATACATTGAATGCTATATCCATATCAGGTGAGCTAGTGGTCAAGCCTGACAGATCACGATATATTTGGGTCTATGCCAATTCGCGAGCTCAGAAAGAGCAATGGCAAGCCCTAGCGGAAGAGGCAAAGACCCCATTATCCACATGGTGCATATCTATTATTGAGGAGCGGCTGGCAGAAGATGATGGAGGGCAACCGCGGCGAAAGCTGGTCAAAGATATTGATGCCTTGAAGGCAGAAAATAAGGCCCTTCGCGACGATCTCAAGCAAAAGGAGATAGTTTTACAGAGATATGAGACAGAGCTGCGGCGCTATCGAGCCGAGCCTTTCCAGGACGATCAATTCCAGGGAGTGCGGCCATACTCACATGAGCTGGTGGACATCCTGAAGGAGCGTGGCCATGTGGGAAGCTACCAGATCCTAGAGCTGCTTGGAATCGCTCCCGATGAAGTAGAGGCCATTAAAGCGGTGTCGAAGCAACTGGAAGAGCTCGAGGGGTTCAAACTGATCAAGGCCGATGGTCGAGGCTGGCAATGGATAGCCTGATGGAAAGCTATCTGCAGGACTGCAAGATAAGAGGCATGAGCCCGCGGAGCCTGCCTGGGTATAAATCTGCCCTGAAGATGTATGATGAGTATCTGAGTTCTAGGGAAGTAGAGGTCCTGCAGGCCGATAGAGAGTCCTTGAGGGGCTTCATCGAGTATATGAGAACCGAGAGACGAGTCTCTCAGCGAACCATCGAGCTGGCATTTTCGGTGCTCTCCGGCCTCTATGAGTACCTGGTGTATGAAGACCGGATCACCACAAACCCAGTCTTGGCAGTCAGAAAAAGGTATCTACGACGCTATAAAGACAATGGAGATCAGAATGAACGAAAACTCATTTCTGTGGAAGACATGTCTAGACTGGTCAATGCCACCCTCGATATTCGTGATAAGGCCATGATAACACTTCTCGCGAAGACCGGTATCAGAAGAAATGAGCTTATATCTCTGGATTCATCTGATGTAGACTTAATCGAGAATTCGATAAGGCTAAAGCCCACCGGAAAGAGAAGCAATAGGACGGTGTTTTTTGATGATGAATGTGCCCTTCTTCTGAGGCGATGGCTGAAGATACGCGAAGGCTTGGATAAGGGGAAAGAGACTGCCCTATTCTTGAGTTCATGGGGCGGCAGAATCTCCAGAAACGATGTCTATCTGACTGTGACCAATGCCGCGGCCCGTATAGGCCTACATAATCCTGAGTCCAAAAGGCTTGAAGATCATTTCGGCCCGCACTGTTGCCGGCACTGGTTCTGCACTCACCTATTCCGAGCAGGGATGAGGCGAGAATACATTAAGGAGCTCAGGGGCGATAGCCGGAAGGACGCATTTGATCTGTATAACCATATCGATATGAAGGAGCTGAAAGAAGCTTACCTGGCATGCATACCGCAGCTGGGGATTTGAATAGGATCTACGTTAAAACTCACAAAAAAATTTGACCGAAAGCCTTATGGTTTATAGAAAACCTATATATTTATCATTTGTAAACCGGAGGTGACCATGACTATAGGGGAGCGTATTAAACAGGGAAGGCAAATGGCAGGCCTCTCCCTGAGAGAATTAGCATCCGAGGTGGACGTTAGCGCTCAGGCCATATCCAAATATGAGCGAAATCTCGATGTGCCTGGCTCCAAAGTACTCATTCAGCTAGCTCACGCTCTAGGAGTCCGCGTGGAGTTCTTCCTTCGGCCAAAATCCCTTTCCAAGATAGAACCCCAATTCAGAAAACGTCAATCGCTATCTACAAAGGGCAAGGACTCAGTCTTGGCTCGCGTTTCGGACTGGCTCGAGAGATACCTGGAAATTGAAGGGATCCTTTCTGAGGATGAGGCAGGTCTTGTGTTCGAGTATCCTGTGGGTTTCCCTAGAGAGGTTATGACCTTCAATGATATTGAGACGGCCGCTGAAAATCTTCGCCGCTCCTGGGATCTTGGGATTGGCCCTATCGAGAACCTCACCGACTTACTGGAAGCAAAAGGCCTAAAAATAGGCTCAATGGATGCTGACGGGAAGTTTGATGCCTGCACATTCCAGGCTGAGAATGATCTCACTGTAACAGCTATTGTTACCAGGGCCGATATGCTCGGAGACCGCCAAAGGTTCAGCATCGCCCATGAGCTTGGACATCTGATGCTAAGGACTAAAAGATTGGACGAGGAGAAAGCAGCTCACCGTTTTGCAGCAGCCTTTCTGGTTCCTGCGGCCGCGGCAAAATTCGAACTCAGGGGCAAGAGGAACGACCTCAGCTTATACGAGTTGCACCTCTTGAAACACAAATATGGTTTGAGCATGCAGGCTTGGATATATCGAGCGTGGGATCTTGATATAATCCCTGGGACGGCCGCCAAAACCCTCTTCAAGACCTTCCGCTTAAGAGGCTGGCACAAAAAAGAACCGGGCGATTCAATGCCTCCAGAACTCCCGCGCAGATTTGAGAGGCTTGTCATGGGTGCATTGGCAGACGGGCTCATCTCCGAGTCGAGGGCCAATGAGATCCTCGGCATGCAGGTAAGGGACTTCCTGTCAAAAGAAGCGGAGACTCATGGGGGATGGTTGGCTGAGGTGTGTAACTGACGCCAACCTTTGGATAGATTTGCTTCATGGAGAGATTGCAGCCAAAGCCTTTCATCTCCCATGGAAGTACATGGCCCCGGACATGGTAATTGCAGAATTACTATTGCCATCGTGGGGTCTCTTGGGCATGGGGCTTATTGAAAAGAGTTTGCCTGGATCAGCTATGCTGAAGGCAGAGGAATTGGTTAAAAAATACCCCCGGCCAGGACGTATCGACCTGATATCATTGGTCTTGGCTATGCAAGAAAATGCTCTCCTTCTTACAGGCGATGAGGCTCTGCGCAAGGCAGCCCGTCAGGAGGGTGTAGTTGTTCATGGAACTTTGTGGCTTCTAGATGCGATGGTAGAAGGAGGCGCTATTTCGAAAGCAGAGGGATATAGGTCCCTGGAGCTGATGATCAATACGGGAAGGCGGTTGCCAAAGAAGGAAGTCTCAGCCCGAATAAACTCCTGGAGATCTGGAGAAATATAGCCCTGTTGATGATACTCCTTTAATCCACCAACTGTCTGGGCGGCATCTACTTTGCCTCGTGATCTCCTCCAGTCCGGCCAGCATTAACCAGGTGACAGATACCTATCCCACTTGGTCCGTTCATTCATTTAGTAGTGTCACATTAATAGCAAAGTACTTATACTATGTGACACTACTATTCTATGGTGAAATGCGATGGTCCATAGCACGCCAGCCAGGACGGAAGCAAGAGGATTGAAACAGAGATCTATCGACCTTGCCAGGGAGATCAAGGCGCTGGAAGGCATCGAGGGAGCGGCCCAGCTGGCCGGAGAGAAGCAGGCCAAGGCGGGCGAACTGCTGGGCCAGGCCCGCGAGCTGGAGGAAGCGGCCAGGTTGGAAGATATCACGGTGTGGATGGATTCTATAGTCAAGCAGACCAAAAAGGGAGAGAAGAAATATGGCCGCTGGCTGGCAGGCTGGCGGGAAGGCGACAAGCTGCGCAAGGTCTACTTGGGGAGCTGCAGGAAGATGTCACGAGAGGAGGCCATGAAGAAGGCCCGGAAATTGAAGGCGGAGGCGCTATAGAAGCGTGTCAAATAAGTCCATCAAGCGGCCTGTATAAGACTGCCAAGGACATTTGAGTGCTGGCTAACAGAACACTTGGGGGAAGATCATGAAAAGGACAAAGAACAAGCTGCTGGAGCGGCTATTGGCGAAGCTGAGGATATGGAGGTGATGGTCAATCAAATGAGACGTCCATTTGACCTTCGCATTTGCATTTCAATTTAGGCACTTTCTTTGCTTCGTGTTGCATTCTCCATGACCAGTATTGGAGCATTGGATAGGAGACTTCCTTTAACGAATTCGATGCTGACGACGGATCGCCGAGTTTTGCATATTTGGTTAAAGCACAAGCATACTTTCCAAGGACTGCGTTTTCCAGATTATCTGAATCAGCAGTTTCTTCATCATATGGGATCTGAAATAGCTCATGATATAACTTTTCAATGACAGAGTCAAGCTCTCCTCTTTCTTGCCCGTATCCTTTCATTCGGTATTGCAGCTCATCGCAAACGTAAAAAATCGTATAATGCGATGCAAGTTCTAAATATCTCCCCGGCCTGCCTCGACGTTTCGATTTTCTGGAATCTTGCTGCTTAAGGATCCCCCGCGCGACTAACTCGGTGATGCTATGAGATAGATTGCCTTTTTCGATACCTGTTAGCTTCGTTATGTCAGATTGAGTAAGAAGCTCATAGTCCCGAGGCTTCCACCCAGGCGCCGTATGCATCAGCTCCTTTAGATCGTCTTGTGGAATAGGCACATTGTCCGCGATACACAGCAGTATCCTTAGTTGCTCATCATTAAATTGAAGCCATTTGCCCCTGGACATTCTATTGCTGCTCTTTTAAAGTTCTCTTTAAAGAAGCTTGCGGCTAATTTGTTGTTTATTCTTTTAGAAAAGACAATTATTATACAAATACTTATATTTGATAATTGCTATGATGTACTTCGATGCAGCTTCAATACACACGTAAGATTCAGTCCATAAATGGCTGCGCATTCGTCAGTTTGCCTAAAGCATGGGCGAAGGCGCTGGGGATCGAAAAAGGCGACCGCTTGAATGTTTCGCTGCTTGAGGATGGCTCTTTGAAAATCTCTCCATTTCCAGGGGCTGTATGAAAACAGATATGCCAAGAGGCAGCGGACACTGCCTCAGGGCGGGCGGCTCTCCGAATCCAGCATACAGGAGTTACCATGCATTACAGAGCATTCTTTCCTAAAAAGGCTTTTGTTGCTTCTCACGAATCGGAGTCTTCTTGGTGGCCGTGTTCGTGCCCTAGATGCAAGGAACGTGATAGGATGCGATGGGGCAGGCGCGTTGCTCGCGGAGAGGTGATTGAGTGACCGTTCTTGAAATCCATCGCCTTCAGCCATGGGAAGAAGCACGCGGACCGCTCCAAGAGTTACAAGAGCAGGACGGATGCCTTGTGGCCAGGATCGGGCCGGCGGTGGTTGCTCTTCCTGACGAGCTGAGAGAGAAGCTGCAGGGGCTCATGGGCAAGACTGTGGGTATTCTCAGGACGGATTTTGACTATAGGTTGATGGTTCTGGAGGACTAGGACCACGCCGTCAGATGAGCCGAGCGAGGCTACAATCCTGCCTGGTCCTAGAATCAGGGACACCGAGGGCATAGAGCATCGACGTGTGCAGGAAATACCACCCGAGGACGCACGTTCGCATGTCCCGCGTGATGATGCCAGAGTGCTCACATGGCTGCCCTGGCGGTCCTATGGCTGCGAACATGGCTTGAAGCCCCATAAGGTGGGCCCGAATGGATCAGTGCAGGAGGTCGGTGACCTAGCGCAGAATGTAGCACCACGGAGAAAGCCCAAAGCGGTCAGCTCAAGG
>CABMDX010000019.1 GCA_902385025.1 uncultured archaeon
CGCAGCTTCCACTTCTCGCTATCTCGCAGGGGCATGAGAAGAATGGAATACAGTCCTATGAGGGCTGCTGCTATGAGCAGCCAGTCAGTGAATTCTAGATGCAACTGGAGATCCAATTATATCCTCTCTCGGATAGTCTGAGGTATCCTGTATATAAGCTCATGGAAAAGCGAAAAAAAGAGAACAAATAATAAGGATCGAACAAATTCCTGGCCAGCTCCCCAAAAACGCTACTCGTCCTCTGCCAGACGGCAGAACTGGCAGCTATGATGCCAGATGGGCTCGGCCTCGACCTTGGCTGGATTCTCGAACTGGTAGTGTCCGGCCTCCATCTCGCGGATGAACTCGTGAACCTGCTTTGCAGACAGACCGCGCGGCTTTATTCTGCCCACCTCGCGGCCAATGACACCATGGTGCCCCTCGGTCTTATCTACGGTCATAACGGCATATTCTGGCAGGTCTTCGCTGTCGCCGTCACCCAGGTAGAGCAGCTTTCCCAGGTAAAAGCCATAGCAAATGGGCCACTTATGGTTGATCATAGCCTCTACGAGCTCGTCTTCGCTCTCAAGCTCCTTGAAGGAGAATACGCGATCCGGATGATTCATTTATCTTCACCTTTTACTAAACCTCTCTCTAATTGCTGTTCCATCGTTATTATATTTGCTACTCACCGGGACGGATTTTACCCCTCTGGCCTTCCGCCAGGCAGCAACAGCCTCCGCCTTGCAGGCGGGCATCATGCTCTGTTACCCTCTCGCCAGCATGCCATGAAGTATGTGTGGGTCCCAGAGCCCTTCCGGCTCTAGCTTGACCAAATTCCTCTGCCACGGGGCCAGATCATACAGGCGGGCCTGGAACTTGAGTGCGAGGGCCGGGTCTCAGTCAGTATCTGCCTCTCGTGGCGGGCGCGCCAAAATTTATGAGCTGCCCGCGCAGATATAATTCAGTATGTAGTATGCGTATTTCGCCATAGAGCATGATCGGTTCCTATAGAAAATGCTTGGGTATAGCTTCCGATTGATGCTGCCGCAGGAGCATATAGCGTCGACCCACCTAAACCGTACCACTGATTTTCGCTTGGAGACCACGGAGAGGTGGTGAATATTTTCTCCCAAAGAGCTGAATCGCCTCCTCGAACAAAGATATGCACTTTGCCGGCATCTTATACGGTTTTTTATGGAATTAGGGATGATATATCTGATATAAAAAGGATGATATATTGTTAGAGACGGCAAAGAGACGGAATGATTGGATTTTTTGAGAAAAAATGTAGGCAATAGTGGTCTCATTCTCGATGGCATCTTCCCAAAGAGCTAATGCCGACCAGCTAAACACATACATGCAAAGTTTTAAATTTGCGGATTCTGCCATGATCCTAGCAGGCAGGCGTAACGGACGCATCCTCCGTTGCTCTATAAAACATCCAGCGAGATTGTACACTAGCCAAATAGGTGCTAAGGTGGAAAATGTGGAAAATGAACAGTTCGCATCAATACAGGCCGTCGGTTTATTTTGCTATTGCATTTGCAATTACATGGATAAATGGTTTCATTCTGGCAGTTCAAAGCCATCAAGGCTATGATAAAAGCATCGTCAATCTGCTGCTGGCCTATATGGGGCCGTTTATTGCTGCCCTCATTATGATATATGTATTTGCGGATAAGTCGTTCCGAGCCGATTTTGGCAGGAGGATCTTTGACCTTGGGCTGATAAACAAGAGATATTTACCTTTTGTTTTATTCTTTTTGCCTGTGGCAATGGTTATTTCTATTATTATATCAATAACCTTTGGGCAATCGGTTGAGCAATTTCGTCTCGCCAGTGAATTTAAAATTTTTGAAGGAGATTCAATCTTAAGCATGTTAATTTTAGTCCTGGTTCCAGTGCTGGAAGAACTTGGATGGAGAGGTTATGGAGTTGATAGTCTTGTCAGCAAATTCAACTTATTTGAATCTAGCATAATTTTTGGGGTCCTGTGGTCTATTTGGCACTTGCCGGTTTTCTTTATCAAGGGTTCATACCAACTCTCATTGCTGGAACAGAATCCGATATTTGCCTTGAACTTTTTTGTGGGAATTATTCCCTTGGCAATCATCATGAATTATTTGTTTTATAAGAATGGGCGTAGCATAACTCTGATTGCTCTATTTCACGTTACCGCAAATTTTTCAGCCGAGATTTTTGAGGCCAACCAGATCAGCAAATGTATATTAACGCTTGTTATAATTGTTGTAGCCGCGATTATAATAATCCGAAACAAAAGCTTCTTCTTTAAGCAGAAAATGAATCTAGACCTATGCAAGAGAACTCGATCAACGATCACGAAAAACTAATCTAAGGGAAAAATGCGATGCTCAATGTTTTCTCTATTCGTGATTTCAGGTTATTGTTTGCCGGTGTCTCAACCTCGTTGCTGGGGGATCAATTTGCCCTGATCGCGACCCCATGGCTTGTTTTGCAGCTTACCGGTGACCCATTGGCATTAGGGATTGTGCTGGCGCTGGAGGGCATTCCCCGAGCTTTGTTTATGCTTTTTGGGGGCGCGATTACCGACCGGTACTCTCCGCGAATTATCATGCTGGCCTCAGATATAGTGCGCTTTGTGCTGGTAACCCTGATGGCAATAGTTGTCTTTTCCGGGATAGTGCAAATGTGGATGCTATATGCTTTTGGCCTGGGATTTGGATTGGTTGCCGGTTTCGCGATTCCTGCCGGAAATAGCATCGTTCCGGTGCTGTTGGAGGAAAAAGACTTACGGACAGGCAATTCACTCGTTATGGGCGCGGGTCAAGTGGCTGGATTTGTCGGGCCTGTGGCTGCAGGGATTTTAATTGGCAAATTCTCCGATTCATTTTTCGGTATCGGTTTAGCCTTCGGCATTGATTCCATAACCTTTGCCGTATCGGCCTTGACGCTATGGCTGATGCGTGGTGGAGGAAAGCTTCCCTCATTGACATGCGCCTCCAACAAAGAGAGCATCTGGGCTGCCATTTTGGCAGGCTTGAAGCATGTGTGGAACGATGATGCGTTGCGCCTAATATTCCTAGTCATTGCTGCTGTCAACTTTTTGTTCGTCGGCCCGATTCTGGTAGCCATTCCGGTATTGGCCGATCAACGGCTGGCTGAAGGTGCTGTGGCATTCGGGCTGCTTATTTCCGGTTTTTCGGTTGGCAATTTGGGCGGCTATCTGCTGGCAGGCATACTCCCCAGGCCTACCGGAAGAGCAATGCGCTTTTTTTTGATCGTTTTGCTGGCCGCCTTTGGGATGGCGATGGGAGTTATGGGATTTGTCAATTTGACCTGGGTAGATTTCGGATTAATGCTGCTGCTCGGTCTGGGCAATGGCTATGTCACCCTCATTCTATTCACCTGGATCCAGACTAGCACTCCAAGAACAATGCTGGGCAGAATCATGAGTCTATTGATGTTGTCAAGCGCCGGATTGGTCCCCGTCTCTCAAGCCATATCAGGGGCAGTATGCGCCTGGAATCTAACGTTGCTGTTCGCCTCAGCAGGTGGATTAATTGTGCTCCTCACAATCTGGACTGCTTTTCAGCCAGCTCTAATTACCTTTAGCGAAAGCCTATCAGCAGAAGACCAATTCGGATAGGAGCAGTTAGGCCCTCCGCCCCTCTCGCTCTTATTATCTTACATCTCTTCCAAAATCAGGCGAATTGGCGACCAGTCGATCATTCCGATATCAGTGATAATCAGGATCTCCCTTGCATCTCATTGAACCCTCTCAAGATCCAAGTTGAAAAAGAATCCATATTACATTATGGATTCAATCTAGTTTATTTTCGGGTAGGATTATATACTGGAATGGCGATCTCAGATTATGCTGAGAAATTCTATAGTCGTGCTGATCTTATTGCTACTGGCTCTAGGAGTTGCTGATGCCAGAGAGCCGCAAGTGGGGGATAATGTGCATATACAGGGCAATTATGGCGAATACAATGGTAAAATAATGTTTATAGGAGATGGATTTATATGTCTTAGCGGTTCCGTTGGTAGCGTTTCCGTTGGTACCGAAAATAATGTACCCAAAGACATATGCATAGGCATAGGCTGTATTTCCGAACTTACTTGGATTTAGACAACCCGAATACTTTTTTGGCTCAATATGATGCGCACCAAAATTAATAGTCATATATAGATCGGTTGTGCAACCTTCTGGGCCAGAATCAGAGCTCATGATATTTTTATAAATAGGCTTTCGACTCCATAAGGTTTGACATTGCGCTCTGGATCACACAGCGCATTTTCGGTCTATCCAATGCTACTTTTTCGATATCTGATAATTGTCGAAGATTAATTCTATAAACTCACATCCCGCAAGAGCAACTTCTAAAATCCAGTATGTTTGGGCTCTAGAGCCCTTCCGGCTCTGCTTGATCAACTCCCTCTGCTAGCACAGTCAGGCCATCCAGACGGGCCAGGAGCTTGAGGGCGAAGGTCCCTGGCCTCGGTCAGCATTCGCCATTCATTGCAGCCTCTGTGCCTCCTGGCGAGCAGCGGGCAGATGC
>CABMDX010000020.1 GCA_902385025.1 uncultured archaeon
CTGCCGGATCACCAGCGCATCGTCATGCTCGGCAACCGATGCGTCAAACCCGGCGGCGTCGATCGCATCGAGCAGGGCGGCCACCCCGGCCGACTGCCCGTCATGGATCACAACCGCGTGCTAGGAGGCCAGATTCACCGTCGCGCTCCGCACGCCATCGACGCGGCAGAGCGCACTCTCCACCCTGCCAACGCAGGCGGCGCAGACCATGCCGGTCACCTTCAGCTCAGCTATCTTATTTTCCATCATCACATCCTCGGACTAAATTGGGCTTTGGCATATGCTGCCCGAAATTTGGCAAAAAAGAAAAACTGAAGGCTAGATGAAGCGCTCAAACCTCTCCTTTCCAGCCTTGCATATGGGGCAGACCTCAGGCGGATTGTCTCTGCCGCAGAGATAGCCGCAGACAACGCACCTCCAGACCGGTACTTAGAGCTTCATAAAGCCCGCTGCAGAAAGCTCCGGCCCTGAAGCTTTTCCGGGCTTTTGTCTCTCTTCTGCAGGCGGCCTTCTCTCCGGTATGGAGCCAAGCTCCTTGTCGCCTTTCAGGACTGCGCCAGAGACGTAAAGCGCGCAGTAGCATGCTCCAAACTCTGCAACATCTGCATCTCTGTAGTTGCAGGGACAGATTATGTCCTTGTCTTGGATTTTATCATCAGAGGCGAGGCGGCATGGGCAGGCACGATATCCATATCTCATTTCATTTACCAGCAGGCCTTTTGCCAAGCCTTTTACGAATTCCACGTCCGGATTGAGGTTATATCCGCCCTGCTTTGCATCCCTCTCCAGGCGCAGATAGAGCTTATCGATCTCTTGCTGGCCGGGCCCATAAAGGTCGTCTGCCATTTTAGCCCAGAGCCTCCTTGATCTCCTTTTCTCTGAAGCCCACAATGCCTTTTTCTCCGATCACAAGGGTTGGAAATGAGAGGCCGGGATTGTAGCGTTTGATCTCGGCAATGGCCTGGTTTCTGTCTTCTCCCTTCAGAAGGTCCACATAAATATAGTCAAAGGAGACGCCCAGGGCCGCCAGGAGCTCCTTTGTCTTCTTGCACCAGATGCAAGTGCTCAAGGCATAAAGCGTGATCTTGCCCTTATCCTTTCCTGCTACATGCTCGAAGTTCATTTAACCTCCATTTCATAATTGTATGCTGTCTGCAGATAAATAATTACTCGAAAGCAGGTCTTTTTGGCCGACAGCTTTTAGCCAGATCATGTTCCAAGGTCAAAAGCATGAATTTCCAGGCGATCTTTATGGCTCTCTTGACCCTTTTTGCAATTGTCGGCCCCGCTTCATCCGATCAAATCTCCGGGATCGTAGCAAGCGCAAAGGATGGGGATACGATCTATGTGCAGGATTTCGGATATGTCCGCCTGACAGATGTTGATTGCCCGGAGATGGGCACGATAGAAGGCGTTCATGCCAAGGAGTATACTCTGGAGAATCTCCTGGGAGTCCAGGTATTTCTGGAGAGGGACGATGGAGCGGGAACGGATAGCGATGGATCGATCCCCTGTCTGGTATATCTGGCTGGCCCTGATGGAAAGCCGAATTTCAATAAGAATTTTAACAAGATGATTGTGCAGGCCGGATTTGCCGTGATCAAAAAGAGAGCTGGGAGCCAGTTCGATCCGGATAAATGGTAAGGACGCTCGACTCTTTTTAAAATTTGACGGCAAACCTGCTATTCCAGAAGAAATAATCAAATACAATGCGGACACATACTAGGATCGACCATGAAGCTGAAGGTTAAGATTACTGGCCCCAACGTGCACAACGTAGGCTACAGATACTTCCTGATGAGCAATGCTATGGACGAGGGTCTCAGAGGCTTCCATGCCCGTAATCGGATGAGCGGGAATGAGCAGGAAGTAATAGCCCTGGTCGAAGGCGACGAAGAAGCAATTTGGTGACTCTGTGAAAATTGCAAAGACCAGGAAGCCTGAGCGTTCGGATGTATCAAATATTACCTTTGAAGACTATGAGGGTGATATCATGAGAGCTGGCGAATATGCTCAAGTCTGCTCGGCTCAGCAGCTTAACAAAGCAATCCCTCTGCTCCTGGACATGAGAGATGACCTTAAAGCAGTGCACAAAATCGGCGAGGAGACGCTGGGCGAGATAAAAGTGATGCGCAAAAACACAGATGCGACACTTGAAGAGATCAGGGGATTGAGGGAAGACATTCAGCCAGGATATGCAAGCAATTTCAGGCAGATACAGGCTGATGTTCGAGCGATAAAGGATCGCCTGGGTATGCAGTAGAGAGAACCGAGAAGTGAATAAGGTCTTCCTATCCATGTCTGAAAAGATGTGTCCACCTGAAGCATCGAAGCACTTTATTGCAGGAAACCATTGCTCATCAGGACGCGGCAGTTCGCTTCGGTGCGAGGCTTTTATGCCTCCCTTTTTTTGGGTCTCGGCAAGCTTCCACGGTCAGCTCTGACCCTGGAAGACTCATCCCTAGCAGCTTGAAAGGCTTCCACTTTTTGAAAATGAATTATCCAAATATCTCTATCTCTTTCGTCGCAGCATAAAAGTTAATATTATGGCGATAGTCAGAGAATAGAAGTCGCCCAAATGGGCACTTCACTTGGCGAGGGGGTTTATAGAGTGAAATGCGAATGCATGGGACTGAGAAATACGTCATTATCCGCACTATTATTATCACTGCTATTTCTTTTTATCATCCTGCTCTTCCATTCTGCCGCCGCTCTGGCGGCCCAGGATGAGGCTTATGGTGTGGTGACAAATGTGGTGAGTGGGGACACCTTCGACGTCACAATGGAAAAGGCCGACTACAGAGTGGTCTATACGGTCGAGCGAATTCATCTGGCTGATGTCGAGTCACCTGATACAAAAACTGCTGCCGGATCCTCTGCAAGGGATTTCACATTTGCAGTTCTCTTGAATAAAAGGGTCTACCTGGACATCGATGACACGTCAGACAGGGGTCGAGATAGCCTTGGCAGGCTGGTTTGCGTGGCTTATCTCACCGGGATCTACGGCCAGCCATTATCCGAGCCAAATTTCAACCGGATGCTGGTGGATTCAGGGCATGGCAGCCTCAAGAATGCGACAGATAACGAATTCAATCCCTCTGACTGGTATTCCAGAGGAAATTCGAAGACCAGCTCCGAGCCTCTTCAGGGTCTGCAAAAGGATCTGCTCCCCAGTCTTCAGGATTCTGCGGGAAAGGAGCTTGACAGGGCGGCAAAAGAAGGATGGGATTGGCTGAAAGGGCAGATAGCAGCTCAATTCACGCTGATGCTGAAATTATAAGAAAAAATGTGCATTAAAGGCAAAGCCCTTATCCCGCTCCGCCCACCGTTGCATGCTCTACCAGCAGATGCGGCGATCCATCGCTCACTGGCACGAGCTGCCCGGCTTTTCCACAGCGTCCGCTGTTGTACTTCAGGTCATTTCCTACAGCCTTGACATGCAGCAACGTCTCCAGGATCTTGCCTGACAGCGAGACATCCCGCAAGAGAGACGTCTTCTCTCCATTCTCAACCAGATAGCCGCGTTTTGCATTGAACTGGAAGACGCCTTCGCCAGTGCTCACCTGGCCGCCCCTGCTTCCTGCCAGATAGACTCCGCTCCCCAGCTCCTCAAGAATCTCATCCAGCTTCCAGCTTCCATTGGCGATGTAGGTGTTGCTCATGCGCACCACAGGTCTCTCCAGGCCCTCGGCTCGGGCATTGCGCGGCACGCCTCCCAGACGCGCGGCAGTCTCGCGGGAATTGAGATATGATTTCAATATGCCATTCTCAACCAGAACCGTTTCCTGGGCCATGCTTCCCTCATCATCGAAGGGATAGTAGCCGTTTAACATGAGGCTGGGATCGTCCTTGCCCGTCACCAGCTCTGAGCCGATTCTTTCTCCCAATTTTCCTTCCAGACAGGAATCGCCCTCGAGGATTATGTCCGCCTCTGTGGCATGGCCCACCGCCTCATGCACGAACACGCCAGCCAGCTCCTGATCAAGAACCACAGGATATGTCCCGCCCTGCGGAGCCTTTGCATCCAAGAGAGCTACGGCTGTCGCTCCTACATCTTGCGCCAGCGAGATTGGGTCCTCCCGGTCGAATAGCTCGAGGCCTCCCACTCCTGCGCGGCCCACTCCATCTGTCTGATAAAGTCCGTTTCTGTGGGCTACAGCACTTATCACAAATCCCATCCTGGTCATCTTTGAATCCAGGTCCAGGCCCTCAGAGCTGCTGTAGTGGACAATCATCTCCACCTCGGAATAGACCGCCTGGGTGGAGGTCACGCCCTTGACCTTTGCCGCGTTCTCGATCTCCCGCAAAAGCGCCACCTTTTCTTCCAGAGATAGGTTCCTGGGATCTCTTTTGGCCGGTACTGTCATGCTCTTTCCCGCAGGGGCAGCAGCCAGCATCAGATCCTCATGCCGGTCGATCTTTCTGGCTATCTGCCGCGCCCGATCTATCTCTTTGTTCATGTTGTCAACGCTGTCCGTGGTCACAAAGCCCCAGGCTCCGCCGGAGAGGGCGCGCACAGCCGCGCCCTGGAAAGGAGCCTGCGCTATCTCTTCCAGCTTGCCGTTGTCCAGGACAATCCTGGTTCTGCTGCCTCGCAGGATACGAATGTCGTAGAACTCCGGCAGAGGCATGGCTCAGATGCTCCTGCTGGGCGTTGGGATGCTCTCAGGCAGGCCGATTCCTATCTTTGCTTCAGTGGC
>CABMDX010000021.1 GCA_902385025.1 uncultured archaeon
GACGAGATCAGAAACGATGTGACCAAGGAGACGCCGGCCTCCTTCGAGCCCACTGTGGACTATGTGGTGACCAAGATCCCACGCTGGCCTTTCGACAAATTCGTCAAGGCCGATAAGACCCTCACCACGGCCATGAAGTCCACGGGCGAGGTCATGGCCATAGGCCGAAGCTACGAGGAGTCTCTCATGAAGGCGGTGCGCTCCCTGGATATCGACAAGGGTTTCGGATACGAAGGAAAGTACACTGCCTGGACTGATGAGGAGATCAGGAAACTTCTAAAGGAGGCCACTGATGAGAGGCTCTTTGCCATCTACCAGGCACAAAAGAGAGGCATGAGTGCGGAAGAGATCTCGAGGATCACAGGCATTGAGCCCTATTTCCTCTACCGGATCGAGAACATCATCGCCATGGAGGCGGAGATCAAAGAGGACCTGAATCCAGAGATCCTGAGGAAAGCCAAGCGCACCGGCTTTACGGATGAGCAGATTGCAGCGATCACTGGAAAGAGCACTGAAGAGATCTGTGACCTGAGGCATAAGCTTGGCATCATACCCACCTACAAGATGGTGGATACATGTGCAGCCGAGTTTGAGGCGAAGACTCCCTACTACTATTCATCGTACGACACGGAGTGCGAGCTTAAGCCCTCGGACAGGAAGAAGGTTCTGATTCTCGGATCGGGGCCCATCAGGATCGGCCAGGGAATAGAGTTCGATTACTGCACGGTTCATGCCGTGATGGCTCTGCGCGAGCAGGGTATCGAGGCGCATATCGTCAACAATAACCCTGAGACAGTCTCCACGGATTACGACACCTCGGATAAGCTCTTCTTCGAGCCCGTGACGCTCGAAGACGTCATGAACATTATCGAGAAGGAGCAGCCCTACGGAGTGCTGGTGCAGTTCGGCGGCCAGACGGCTATAAACCTGGCCATTCCCCTGGAAAAGGAGATTGCAAGGCGCGGGCTGAAAACCAAGATCCTTGGAACGAGCCCTGACAGCATCGACCTGGCAGAGGATCGAGAGAGGTTCAATGATCTGATGAAGGAGCTGAACATCCCCCAGCCAAACGCGGGCATAGCTTTCTCCCCTGCAGAGGCAAAGAAGGTAGCTGCAAGGATTGGCTACCCGGTTTTGGTCAGGCCGAGCTATGTCCTAGGCGGGCGCGCCATGGAGATAGTCTATGATGAATCCGGGCTCGAGGTCTACATGAGAGAGGCGGTGCGCGTATCCCATGAGCATCCAGTGCTCATCGATGATTTCCTGCAAAACGCGGTGGAGATCGACGTGGATGCGGTATGCGATGGCGAGGATGTTCTGATCGGAGCCATCATGGAGCATATCGAAGAGGCAGGAATTCATTCAGGAGACAGTGCATGCATTATTCCGCCCCAGACCCTGCCGGGAGTGGTACTGGAAGTTGTAAGGGACTACGTTCGCAGGATCGCCCTGTGACTGGGGGTTAAGGGAATCGTGAATCTGCAGATGGCTTACAAGGACGGCACGGTTTATGTTCTGGAGGCGAACCCCCGCTCCAGCAGGACAATTCCCTTCGTCTCCAAGGCGGTGGGACTGCCGCTGGCAAAGATTGCTGCTAATGTCATGATCGGCAAGACTTTGCGCGAGCAGGGCCACACACATGAGCCCAGGACGCCCTATGTCTCTGTCAAGGAGGTTTTGCTGCCCTTTGACAAGCTGCCAGGGGCCGACGTTCTCCTGGGCCCGGAGATGAGATCTACGGGCGAGGTCATGGGAATGGACTACAAATTGGGGCTCGCCTTCTTCAAGGCAGAGCTCTCTGCTGACAACCCGCTTCCTCTGCAGGGTCTCGTCTTCATATCCGTCAGGGATGATGACAAGGCCGCAGTTGCGGTGGCGGCCAAAAAGCTGTCCGATGCGGGATTGAGGATCATTGCCACCGATAATACTGCCGAGTATCTGAAGAAATCAGGGATACCTGTGGAGAGGGTCAACAAGATCTTCAACGGCAGCCCTAATGTTCTGGATTACATGAAACGAGGCGAGGTGAAGCTGATCATCAATACTCCGACTACCAAGCAGTCGGTCAAGGACGGCTTCCAGATCAGGCGCAGCGCCGTTGACTACCATGTCCCCTACATCACCACCATTCAGGCGGCCCAGGCTGCAGCCGATGCCATCCTGAAGGCCGGGAAGAACCAGATCACCATAAAATCGCTAAACGAATATCACAAAGAGGTCTTCTACAACTAGAGGCAGAGAAAAGGCCGGGAAAGCAGGCAGGATGCCTCCGGCCCCCTTTGCCCAGTGAAAATGGCATTCGGTCATGAGTCAGACCGAAGCCTTTATCTGCGAGGAAAAGACAGGAAAGGTGCTTGCGCGGGCCCGTGGTCTAGCTGGTTATGACGTCGCCTTGACATGGCGGAGGTCATGCGTTCGAATCGCGTCGGGCCCACCAATAAGCCCAAGTAGCTCAGTTGGGAGAGCGTCAGACTGAAGATCTGAATGTCCCCGGTTCGAGTCCGGGTTTGGGCATAATATTACTGAGCAATTCTTTTTTGCCAATTGCGGTTTTTTGGAATGTTTAGAGAAATAAATGGCAGCCTTGAGCGCCATGCAGGCCACGCTCTCGGAGAACCAGTTTCTTAGCTCAAGCTAACCGGCCAGATCCGGTAAGCTGAGAGAGAGAGCGCCGTAACCTATGCAGAAGAGCGGCTTTAATCTAAAAAATTGTTTAGAGGCCTTCCGCCCTCCGCCACAAGCCCCGAGATCTCCTCCAGGCTCGCGTTGATGGGCTCCACCAAGGCGGCCTTCAGCTCATTTCTATGGAGCTGAAGCCGCCAGAGAGATCCTGGCGGAGCTCTTCGGGTCCGGCTGTCGGAAGGTTGATGATTGGGTCTGATTTCCCTAGACAGCTTCTTAAGAATAGGGCATTAGGTCTCCCAACATCCTTATTAATCAAGCTACCATTTCCAGAAGGAGGCTTGAATTATGGAATTCCTTGACATTATGAGCATCTCACACCGCTATATGGAGATACTAAACCCTTCCACGCCTGAAAAGATCATCAAACTTGGCAAATTACTCAAATTGAAAAAAGGA
>CABMDX010000022.1 GCA_902385025.1 uncultured archaeon
ATATAATCCTGCAACCAACGAATCAAAACATTTAAATTGTAATATGCAGAAAAGTGTTGAAAATTTTGGAGAGGAGCACATGGCAGGATCGAGCAAAAAGAAGAAACCAGCCGGTGGACGATTGAATCCACAACCAGAACCGCCAGTTGTTGAGGCCGCTAAAGAAAATATTGTTGTGGTTAAGCGCAGCGAGGGAAAAGGCAAAAAGCTCAAATGAAAAATCGAAACTAAATGTGTGTGTGAATCCGAATATTGAGCATCTTTTTTGAGACATCTTGCCGCGGAGTCTCTCTCTTGCAGATTTCCAGGATAAGGTGCTTTTCTGAGTTATCAATATTGGTTTTAGGGCCGAATTCTTGTGACCCCCAATGACTCTTTGCTTTTCATCCCGTGCCATCAGGCGCAATTTTGGCGTTTGGATGATAATCATCATCTCTGCTGAAATAATTCTTGGACTTAAAAAAAATTGCTTGCAGGTTGTATGAACCTGCAATAGCTCAAACAAATAGATGATGTCCGAGTGTTTATGCCCTCATATCCCCTCGTTGACTATGGGAGCACTAGCTCTGGAAGCAGACCAGGTCCCTCCAGGAGCACTCTCGACCGTATAAGTTCCATCTTCAATATTATTTTGGCTCACAGACTGCGAGATCCAGTTGGTCTGTCCTCCGCCAGGCGACTGCCATCTCAAAGTCAGAGTCTTGCCGTCGTATTGCCAGGTTCCTGTCCTTGAAGCTCCTACATTTGCACCTTTCGTTTCAGTCCAGCTGAGCGCGCCCCCGTTATTGAGAACAAGATCCGCTTCCCAATCGTTGAATCCGGTTTGGTGTCCAGCCATCTTCCACTGGCCTGCAATACCCTGTCCACCATTTGCGCTATTCAGTGGTCCCTCGACACAGACTACGTAAGCATTCTCTGTACTGACCTTATACCAGATCAGAGACTCGCTTGCGGCTGGTTCTGATAGCATGGGATTGATCATTTGAGGTGTTGCCTGGGCCAGATCACCAGCCACGACATCGAAAACATAGAACTTTCCTCCCTGTAGCTCTACAGGCCCATAAGACTTCCAGCTATCTGGTTTTCCGATTTGAGTTCCGGTTCTCTTGCCGAACCAAATCTTGTACGAGCCTGAGGCCAGGATGGGACCGGCACGGTACAGATCTGTTGGGCTGCCTGGCGAAAGGTCGACTGCTCCATGTGCCGCGCAGGGAGCATAAGATCCAGCATCGCTGCCTGCTTTTTGGCCAATAATAGATACAACACCACTGTTACCGCTCTCGCTGTTATAGGCCCAGGTTGATGGATCAGAATCCAGAACCTCGTACGTGCCCGCAGGCAGTGACAGTCCTTCGGTCAGCGTCACAGTCCAATATGCATTGGGGACGCCACCCTGACCCGGCTGGCCGGAAGCTTGCCAGGGCCCGTAGACTCTGCCAGATTGATCTTGTAGACCTATAGTTCCCGGATAATCCGTGCCCATACCATTGTTCCAGTGGTAAGTGCCAATTTTTGTAATCGTTTGCGTCTGGTCGATTGTGAAAACAGTCGGACTGGGTGGATTGTTGTACACACCACCGCATACGTCCTGCGAGAAGATGCGCACTTCATTATTTTCTGGACTTGGCAAAGAATAACATTGAGAAACGCAACCTGGGACTCCTATGAAAATCATGGCAAGAATCGCCAATAGCTCTATCCATTTACGCATTAATTCTGCCTCCTTTTAGTGCTGAATTGTTTTCCTTATATAAGTCATTAATATTGCTCATATATGTGACTACTCCTGCCAATGAATTGGCAGGGATTAGCCCTGATTTCGTCCTAACCCCGCAGAAATGAGCAGCCGCACAAAATATAAGTTTGAATGCAATTATAACAGCTCGATTCAGCAATGATCAAATCCGGAGATCAGTTCATCGCAGGCCGCTCGGGCGGTGTTGTAGGCGCAATCATCCCCTGGCGCGGGGCATATGCGGGCGTAGCTCCGGCACATATCTTCCACGCTGCCGGCACACACTGCCTGCGCATAGGCGGCCTTTCGAGCAAGGTGGCCTACATTCCAAATGATGCGGACCTGGCCTTCTTTCCCATCATCGGAGCCTGCCAGCCCACAAAGCTCGGCAAGCCAAAACTGGGCGACGCGGAAATAAAAAACACTCAGCACAGCATGCGCTGCAGCATCTCCGACACATCCTGGTCCATTTGCTATGTCGTGCTTCCGCCGGGCAATCTGCCAGGCCCCGGAGATAGCGGCAGTCCGCTGGTGCAGGACGGAAAAGTCGTGGGACTGCTGCTCTCTCTCAATATGCATAACTGCAAGGGGATCGCCATATCCGCGGAAGTGATCAGGCGAGAGATGCAGGAGTAGCTTGTCTTTCTCTTTTCCTTTACCTTCCAAAGCATGCCACGACATCTTTCAGGAGCCTTCGAATCGGAAGGCCCTGCGGACAGCGCTCCTCGCACTCTTTGCACTCCTTGCACTGTGATGCGAGGCCGGGATCGCCGAAAAAGCCTCCCAGCGAGATATCATAGTTGTACTTTGCCGCATCAGGAGAATCATACATGCTGGCTAGGTTATATTGCTCGAAGCAGGCAGGCACATTGACGCCGGAGGGACAGGGCATGCAATATCCGCAGCCTGTGCAGCCGACCTTGATCCGCTTTTTATATTCAAGCTCAACATCCTCGAAAAGAGCAATCTCCTCAGGCAAGAGCGAGTCCGAAAGCCCCTCTCCGGCAATAGCCAAATTCTGCTCCACCTGCAATGGCGTCGACATGCCAGAGAGAACCACTGTAACTTCAGGATGATTCCAGACCCAGCGGAGCGCCCATTCAGTAGGGCTGCGGCGTTTTGCAGACCTATCCCAAATCTTCTGAATAGCAGGGATTTCTTTGCTCAGCATTCCACCTCGCAGCGGCTCCATGACCACTACTCCCAGGCCTCTCTGAGCTGCATAATGAAGTCCCTCGGTCCCAGCCTGATATTCCTCGTCCATGAAATTGTATTGAATCTGGCAGAAGGTCCAGTGTCGGGAATCCACTATCTCCCGAAAGAGGCTGATGTCATCGTGAAATGAGAAGCCTGCATACCGAATCCTGCCATCGGCCAGAGCTCTGTCAAGGAAATCATGAATGCCTTGAGTGCATAGGTTGTCCCAGAAGGGCCTTGAGAGGCCATGCAGAAGGTAAAAATCGATATGATCTGTCTGCAAGCGCTCAAGTTGCTCTTCAAGATATCTGTCCATGTCCTCCCGGGAATTGATCAGCCAGCTCGGAAGCTTGGTTGCCAGGTAGACCTTTTCCCGATAACCATCGTGAAGCGCACGGCCAAGGAACGGCTCGCTCTGACCTCCATGATAGGGATAGGCGGTGTCTACATAGTTCACCCCCTGATCGATGGCGCGTCTGAGCATTTTCGTCGCCTGGAGTTCATCGATCTTG
>CABMDX010000023.1 GCA_902385025.1 uncultured archaeon
CATATCCATGACCTTCTTGGATGTGTTACCTGCTGCAATGCCCAGGCCCCGCGGTGCGGGAATAAGAACTACCCTGACACTTCCCGAGTCGCCCACGACCTCATAAGGCACAGTATGAGGCAGGCCGCAGCCGCATTCCCAGCTTCCGCAGCCACGCTTTACTTTCATGATATTCAATTTGGCATTATCGATGCCCTTTTTGATGGCTTTGCCCACCTGGACATCCTTTCCCTCGCCAAGGCCGATATAGCCATCCCGGTTGCCAACAATAACCGTAGTTCTGAATTTGACCCTCCTTCCGGAGTCGGTCATTCTCTGTACCATGTTAATATCCAGAACCTCATCCTCTAGCCCGGGAATAAGAACATCGATCAGGCCGGCTTCTTTAATGGGCAGGCCCGAAGCAATTGCCTCATCGAATGTGGTAACCTGGCCCTCAAAGACGAGCTTGCCAAGCCTTGTCCTGGGGACCCACTCTTCTTGATAGAAATCTCGTTTCTTTTTCTGATCCATAGTCTCACCCCAGTATTTTCTCCCTGGCTGCCTCGAATTGGGCCACTATGTCTGCTCCGGTGAATTTCTTGATATGCTCGCCTCGAATCCGTTCATCATCGGGGAAGATCTCGGGGCTGTGGGGCACATTGACACCTGCATCCACGACGCCTTTGATGGCTGCATAGATTCTATTGCCGTGGGTGGAGGCGTGCAGTCCGATATCTGCAATTCCTTCCGCTACTCCCAAAGCAAGCATCTTCTTGCCGAATAAGAGACCCGTAAGGTAAGCTGCAGGCAAATTGCCCGTGCTGAGTGTATATCCGAAATCTGAAAGATCTCTGGAGTTCACAGTCAGCAGAGTCTTATCGCCGGTCTGCTCTGCCATTACCAACTGCAATGTGGTATTGGCATTACTCTTCCTGATCACTACTCGGGGCTTCTTCGATAGTATTAGCTTGTATCTGACGTGATAATTGGTCTTGCCTTCTCTGCGCCTGCGGAAGGCCACTTTGTATCTTGGTCCTGTAGCCAAGTTCACTCACCCCTGGTAAGGCCCTTGGCCTTGATATAGGCGCTCAGGTGCGCCAGACTTCGGTATTCGCCGCCCTTGGATTTGCGATAGAGCAGACGATAAGAACGGCGATCTATCTGGCCGCCCTCTCGAAGCTCCTTGAGCCTCTTTCTCAGTGCCCTAATCTTGGTCATCCACTGCTCTTTGCGCGGGGTTCGAGCGCCCTTGGCACCCTTTCTATGTCCCGGGCCTTTGCAGTGGCCATAAGCCCTTTTGGCCGCTCTGATCCTGATTCGCGATCGGCTGTTACCCTTCTTTGGCTTGGCCTTGATATTTCCGGCCTTGATCTGGGCCCGAATATCTTCTAGCGTTATGGCATCGGTCAGCTCACCTGCAACTTCCGGATCCGGATTGATCCATACGCGACTCTCGCCAATGCCCATGTCCGATGCCGCCAGCCTGCGCTGTGTTGTGAAGCCTGGCATAGTCTCAGGCACCTCCCTTGGGATTCAATACCTTAAGGCCCATCTCTGCCGCCCTGGCCTGGATATCCAGGCGCTTCTTCATTCCAACGGCTGCAGCAATGCGCACGGCGCACCCCTGGGCTCCGGTCAGCTCTGCCACATTGTTCACCAGTACCTCGGGCAGGCCGGAGGGATGAAATCCACGTACTGCTCTTGGGCTTCCAAAGCCTGGCCTTACCAGCCTGCCTTTGGCAGCTACTTGCTGGCGGAGTTTGTTGTGCAGGCCGCGAGGCTTTCTCCAACTGGTGCCCAGCCGCTTCTTTTTATGTGAATCATGAAAGTTGAACTCAGGCTTCTTTGACTTCTGCCGGGTTCTCACTCTCAGCAACCTCTCTGCCATCCTCGTCACCTCTTATCCACCAGGTATATTCCGTCCTGGAATATCCTGATATCGAAACCGCGCACCTTGGTCGCCTGCTCAATATTGGCCATCGTCTGGCCAACATGCTCCTTATCGATGCCTTTAACCACTACTTCGTCTTTGCCGATCTCGACCTTTGTGCCTGGCATGATTTTAGCAGATCGAGACTTTCTCTCGCCGAGGAAGTTGTTTATGATGAGCTCATCGGAAGCCGTCTTGAGCTGAATGGGGAAGTGAGAGTACACAACCTTCATCCTGTACTCATATCCACTGGTTACGCCTGCAATCATATTGCCTATGTGCGCAGCCAGGGTTCCCACCATTGCTCTATGTTGCTTGCGATCAAGCCTTGAATTCACGACCAGCCGAGAATCCTCCTTGCGGATCTCAATCTCGGGATAGGAAAGCTGCCTGGATACCTCTCCTTTCGGACCCTTTACCGTGACAGTGTTACCATCAACGGATACGGCAACCCCTTCCGGGATCTCTACCTGTCGTGCAATCTCTTTGACCATTGCGACCACCTAATATACATACGCCAGAAGCTGGCCACCAAGAGATTGAGCCCTGGCATCGCTATGTGCCATGACTCCCTTACTGGTGCTCAGTATTAGAACTCCGAAGTTCCTGGCGGGGAGGAATCGCTTCTCCCATTTTTCAAGCTCCGAGACCTTGGTTGCAAACCGCGGCTTAATGACACCGCAGCGATTTATCCTTCCCAGGAGCTTTACTCTGAACATTCCCGACTTTCCGTCGTCAACGAACTCGAACTCACCGATGTATCCCCTATCCGCCATAACCTTCAGGGCTCTGCCTATGAGCTTGGAGGCGGGATGGATAATACATTCGGGCTTGCCTACGCTCTCAGCATTCTTGATAATGGAAAGCGCGTCGGCCAGTGGATCCAACAACAATGTAACCACCTACGAATATTTTTCAAAGCCCATCTCAGGGGCGATCTCTCGGAAGCACTGCCTGCACAGGTATATCCCGTACTTTCTCACCAGGCCGCTCTTGCGACCACAGCGCTTGCAGACGTTTGCGCCTCTCCCGAAGACCTTCTTTCCTTTCTTCATGCAGCCTCCAAGATCACAATGCCAAACTTCTCTTTGACGAAGTTTATGGTGTCATCCTTGCACAGCCTCTGCCGGCTCGGAAGCTTCTTTTGGCTTACGCGCCTCCTGGCAATCCTATAGCCAGCTCTCTTCAAGGCCACGGAGACATCCATTCCAAATATGCCGATCTCTGGATCGTACCTCATGCCCGGAAAGTCGGTATGCTCCTCAATGCCGAAGGAGAAGTTGCCCTGCTCATCAAACTGACTCTCTTTCAGGGTACTTCCTGCTGCCTTCAGGGCAGTGGTCAGGAATTCCTCGGCTGCCTTTCCGCGAAGTGTAAGCTTCGCTCCGATGGGCTCATTCTTCTTGATGCCAAAGTTTGTCAGAGTCTTCTTGGCTATAGATCGGACGGGCTGCTGGTGCATAATCGCCTTCATGATGCGCTCTGCATTCACCAGCCTCTGGCCGCTCTCACCTACACCCACATGCACGACAACCTTATCGATGCGGGGCACAAGCATAACATTCATCTAACTGCCCCCAGCTTGATGACCGGCTGATCCTTTCCGATCATGTAGACGTATTCCTCGATGGTCTCGAACTCTTTATCGCCCGAGATTATCACCCGATTGGGCTGAGAGCTTTTCACGGTTATGATCTCCTTGATCTTGCCCGTCTGCCCGCTATGCTTTCCACCTACAACCATTGCCAGGTTGCCGACCTTGAACTCAATTCGCTCTTCGATGTTCTTCTCTGGAATAGAGAGAACAAGAGAATCGCCGACCTTGTAGTCGCCATCAATAAGCTTATTCGAGCCGTCGGATAGGTTAAGCTGCTGCTTCTTGCCCTTGAGAATGGTTTTATCCTCGATCCTGGCCAGCTTTCTCACTTTGCCGGATTCAAGAAGGCTCAGATAGAACATACCCTTCTCATCTTTCAGCATTCTATATTGCTGGTTTAGAAGAGGAATGGATATGACATCAAAGATTCCTATGGGAAGCTTGTAATCCTTCTGGGACTTTCCATCAACCAAAATCTTGCCCTCATACAGGACCCTCTTGGCCTCGCGAGCATTGTCCACGAGCTTGAGCAAATCCCGGATTACCATCACGAGAGGCATGCTCTCATTTGCAGAGTGCGGACCGGGGCTGCTCTTGGCCACCCATTTCTTGTTCTTTCTGGCAATGGGCCAGCTCACTGGAACAGTTACTCTCTTCTGGTGTTTGCTCATTCGGATCGCCTCGCGAAGATCTTCTCCCTTTCTGCGTCCTCTAGATTGAGTTTAACAATCATGACGTTGGAGGGATGAATAGTTCTCGGCACTTCAGTTCCATCCGCACGGTAGTTGCTCACGCCTGCCACCTTGATGGTGCACCTCTTGAGGTCCACATCTTCGACCTCTCCTTCGGTGCCGGCGTGATCTCCACGCATTACCTTGACGGTATCGCCCTTGCGAAGCTGAGCATTGCGCTTCTTCAGCTCCTCGCGCAGAGCCTTGATCAAGGGTGCGTGCATGTACTTTTGACGCCTGTGCAGCGGGGAGGTGTATCTCTCCTTCCGCTGCTTCCTTGGCTGTTTTGTAATCATAATCATCACACAATCATGGATGCCGCGGAGGCGATCTTGCTGAACCTTTCCGCCACCTCGCGGGCCACAGGTCCCTTTACCTCAGAGCCCTTCGGAACGCCCTCATCATCTACTATAACGGCGGCGTTATCCTCAAAGCTCACTCTGAGGCCATCAGGCCTTCTGAACTCCTTTCTCTGGCGGATGATGACGGCTTTGAAGATCTGCTTTCTCATCTCGGGAGTTCCCTTCTTCACGGATACTATTACTACGTCCCCGATTCCAGCGCAGGGCTGTCGATTTTTCGCGCCGCGGTATTTCTTGACCGCAATGACGTGTAGCGTCCGCGCACCTGTATTGTCCACACAATCCAGGTATGCGCCAGTGTTGATCGCCCTTGGGATCTTGGCCTTATGTCCTCTCATTTCAAGACCTCCACTACGACATAGGACTTTGTCTTGGAGAGAGGCCGACACTCCGCTATCTTGACACGATCCCCGGCCTTGGCATCAATGCAAGGGGGATTGTGCGCGTGAATCTTGGACTGTCTCTTCTCAAATCGTTCGTACTTCTTTGCCTTCTTTTCGAATTTGCGCATGACTACCACGGTATTGTCCATCTTGTCGCTGACCACGGTGCAATCAAAGACCTGGCCGCGTACAGGCAGGATACCATGGAAGGGACATTTCGGATCATTGCACTCCTTTTGCGGCGCGCTAACGTCCAGTCCGATATCCCTCATAACTTCCACCTCGTCCTCTGCATTCTCTTGCTTATTCTGTTCTCGGGCTGCGAGACAAGAACCGAGCCTGCGACTCGCACCCTCTGCCCATCGGGCAGGGTGAATATGAAGCTCGTGTTCATTTTGGGTATGCGCAGGACCTTATGCCCTGCGTCCAGAAGGAACGTGTTCCTGGTCTCGTCCACAATCTGGCCTGAAAGCCCTGTTATATCAGGGTTACAGCTTCTCTCGACCTGCATCTGCAGGCCGATCAGCTCATGCCTGGCAAGGTTTTCAGGGCTCAGATTCACTTCCTTCGCTCCGTTTGGATCGTTTTGATCCTGGCAATCGTCCTGCGGATGTCTCTGATTCTGCCCGGCTTCTCCGGGGCACCACCGGCAGTTACGACGCCTCTTTCGCGGACGAGCTCGCTTTCGAGCTTTCGCAGCTCCTCTGCAATCTCCTCCTCGTTCATGTTTCGGATTTCATCAATCTTGAAGATGGCCATAGGAATCACTCCTCCTTGGCGCAGGGCTCAGCGTCGGATTTATCCTCGGCGAGAGGCGCATCCTCTGCCACACCTTCGCTGCGAGCCGGATTATCCTCGAGTGGAGAGGGGCTCGCCTCAGCAGATGAAGGCCCTGATTCCAGAAGCTGATCCAGATCGCTCTTCTTCTCCGCAGCAGGCGCAGCCTGCGGTGCTGCAACGGGTGCCGGCGCAGGCTTATTCTCTGCGACTGCCGCTGCTGGTGCCTGCGTGATCTGGAAGTCGTCGGGAAGCCGCACATCCGGCGGAATGATCCTGACCTGACAGCCGATGACTCCGAGCTTCTTCACAGCGACCGAGTAGCCTTTATCCACCAGATCGATGGCAGGCTTTCCAGAGTGCTTGATGTATCCGGAGATAAACTTCTCTGTTCTGGAGCGAGGGCCCGTCAGCTTTCCGCTGATTACTATCTCGCAGCCCAATGCTCCTGCATCCATCACTCTGCGCATCATGGACTGTCCGGCCTTGCGGAAGTACCAGCCGCGCTCCAGGGATGAGGCCAGGCGGTTGGCGACAACTCTTCCATTCAGGTCTCCGCGTCCTACATCCTGCACATCTATCTGGGGATTGTCCAGATGGAATCTGCGATCCAGGTCGCGGGTTATCTTGCGGATCAACTTGCCACCTTTTCCGATGACCATTCCTGGCTTTTCCGCATAGACGGTGATCTGGGTGCCCATGGGCGTGCGGTTCATGATCATGCCGCCGTAGCCCGCTCGTTCCAATTCTTCAGCCAGGTACTCATCGACGAGAGCTTTGGTGATGCCCTCTGCCACGAACTTCTTCTCTACGGACATCAGCTCTTCACCTCGGTCAAAACCATCTCCACGGAGACAGTCTCTGTGTTCTTCGGTGTGGCCCGTCCCATGGCGCGGGGCATCCAGCCTCGAATGGTCCTGCCCTTCAGGGTACCAGCATGGAAGATCCTCATCTTCTCGGACTCCATGCCCTTGTATTCTGCATTGGCAAGCGCATTATCCAGGACCGCGAGGACTGCTTTCGCAGCCTTCATAGGATAGCGGCCGGCATCTGCGCCTTCCAGGCCGTGCCTGTGGGCAACATTTCTTCTATAGCGCTTGAAGGGCACCGCCCTCTTCAGAGCTATGACATCTTCTAGATAGGTACGAGCGAGACTTGCTCTCATGCCTCGTAGTGTCCTGCAGATCTCGCGGGCGGCTTTAGGTGAGATGTGAAGCTCCATCCCCATGGCCCTTGAAGAGCGTCCTGCAGGCGTAAGCGAATAATTCAATCTGCCCAATCTCACACCTCACTTCAGCGGCACATACTTGCTCGATCTGGTAGCGCCGACGCCGGCAGCACCGTGCTGCACGCGCCCCCTTGTAAGCGCGAACTCGCCGAAGAAGTGCCCGATCATCTCGGGCATGACCTCTACCTTCTCGAAGCTCTTGCCGTTGTAGATCTCAAGGCTCTTGCCCACCATATCAGGAAGTATTACCATATTCCTGATGTGGGTTCGAACTGAGTCTTTGTTCTTCAGGCTCGCCAGAAGCTTCTTGTTCTCCTTGGCAAGACCTCTCTTGATCGATCTGCGCTGCCGCGCTGGAAACAGCCCGGCAAGCTCCTCTATACTTAACTTGGCGAGGTCGGCC
>CABMDX010000024.1 GCA_902385025.1 uncultured archaeon
CTGGCTGAGCCGAACCCTGCAGAGATAGGCCGACCGCTCTTCAACTCTGCTGCACTCCTGAGGAACGGCGATGTGGAGAGGAGCTTTCACAAGACCCTACTCCCCACCTATGACGTATTCGATGAGGACCGCTACTTTGAGCCTGCAAATCAGCCTCAGATCCTGGAGCTGAAAGGTGCGCGTCTTGGCATATCCATTTGCGAGGACATATGGAACGATCGCGACTTCTGGAAACGCCGCCGCTACCACACCGATCCGGTGGAGGAGCTGGTAAAGGCGAATGCACGGGCCATCATCAACCTCTCAGCATCGCCCTTCACGATAGGAAAGCAAATGCACCGCGAGGCAATGCTAGCAGGCATCGCCCAAAAATACGGCATTCCGATCTTCTATATCAATCAGGTAGGAGGAAACGACGATCTTGTCTTCGACGGCAGAAGCTGCGTTTTCGATGCCCGGGGCCATCTGGTGGCTCGCGCACGCGGCTTCGAGGAGGACCTGATAGCAGTAGAGCTGGAAGATTTAGCCGGGACAATTGAAGAGGACGATTTTTCTCCAGAATCCGAGATATGGCGAGCCCTCGTTCTCGGCACCAGGGATTATGTGCATAAATGCGGCTTTTCCGATGTGCTGCTCGGACTTTCGGGTGGCATCGACTCGAGCCTTGTGGCTGCTGTGGCAGCCGAAGCCCTGGGGCCAGAGAACGTGCTGGGCGTTCTTATGCCCTCGCCCTATACCAGCCGTGCCAGCATAGAGGACGCCGAGGCTGTGGCGAAGAGACTCGGTATCCGGACCATCTCCATTGCCATCACGGATATCATGAGCTCCTTCGACCGGAAACTGGCTCTGCCCTTCCATGGCCGGGAGAAGGATGTGACCGAGGAGAACATACAGGCCCGCATTCGGGGCAACCTGCTCATGGCTCTGTCCAATAAATACGGCTCCGTGCTGCTCACCACCGGCAACAAATCTGAGATCGCAGTAGGCTACTGCACAATCTACGGCGATATGTCAGGGGGCCTTGCGGTCATCTCAGATGTTCCCAAATCCATGGTCTACCGGCTGGCGAATTGGCTGAATAGCTCGCGAAGGCAGGAGATTATCCCAGCCACGATCATAAGCAAAGCGCCTACGGCGGAGCTGCGCCCCGGCCAGACCGACCAGGATAGCCTGCCGGCCTATGAGGTTCTCGACCGGATTCTGGAGAAATATATTGAGCAACATCAATCCAAGGACGAGATCATCGCTCAGGGCATTGACGCGGAAACCGTGGCCAGGGTTTTGAGGCTGGTGAAGATCGCAGAGTTCAAGAGAAAACAGGCAGCTCCCGGCCTGAAGGTGACCGACAGGGCCTTTGGAAGCGGCTGGAGGATGCCCATCGCCTGCCGGGCGTGGTAGAATTGCCCATGCAGATAAAATTTGAGTGTTGTTTAAATAGATTCAGCCCATTAGACGGTTTTGCTATGTTGAAGTCGAGCTTTCCCAGCAGGATGCTGTGTCGCCAAACCTTGGTCACAATAGTTTTTGTGGCGACAATGTTACTTGCTCCTGCGCTCGGAGCGGATGCATCCTATGCTCAGAAGATCATTTTAAATGTCTATCTCGACAACACTGGAAAAGCCCTGGTGACAGGCTATGCCGAAAATGTGAGCGGCCTTGCCTTCCTGAATTCGTCTCAATATCGTTTGGAGAACGATACCCATCAGCTCTATGCCCTCACCGACGGCCTGACTACGAAGGTGGGCGATCTCTGGACTCTGAGGCTCAACTCCAGTGGAAGCTTCGACGATTACCGCATCACCTTCTTCCTGCCGAGCGATATGCGCCTCGGAAAGATCAACACTTCAAAGGGCCTGGGATACCTTCTTTCCGCCTCCAACGAATCCATGGTGGCAGATGTGCAGGGATATGAGGTCGTGGATCCCAGGATATCCATTCAATATCAACAACCTCTGGAGGCCGGTCTTGGTACCACTGCGGTGCCGCCTCCCGGCTTCCCCGGAAGCGCCCCCCCAGGCCTTTTGCCCATCATTGCCGGAAGCTACATCAACCTCAACTGGCTTCTAACCGCTGTATCTCTATTGATTGCGATAGCAGTCCTGGCGTTCTTCGTGTGGCATAAAAGAATAGCACCATTCAAGAGCGGACCTCCGGCGGCAGAGATTTCGATTTCTGGATCGCAAGAGACGGCCCCCACTTCCGCGGCTGAAGGCCCTGAACATGATAAGGCCGCAAATCCTTCATCGGGCCCCAATACCGCCCCAATCGGGGCTCCGTCATCCCCAGAAGCTCTTTTTACAGGCCCTGCAGATGACGGAGTGTACCTGGCAGAATCTCAGGAAGGCATTCCCTCTCAAGAGGATCTGGCGCAAAAACCACCAGAATCGCTGCAAGAAGGCTTGTCCTCTGCTCGCGAGCCACTCGATATGCGGTCTGAGGCCATGCTAACCCCCACAGAATCTCATGAATCCGGTTCGGAGGAAGATCTACCTGAAGTCGGCTCTGTGAAGGAGGGCTTCGGAACCGGTGCGGCCCAAAAGAATGAGATAGCGGTTAGCAGCGAGATGGAGGCCGTGATGCAGACTCTTACTGCCAGAGAGAATGCGGTAATGAAGACCCTTATAGATCATGGCGGCAGAATGACGCAGGCAGATATCCGATATGAAACAGGAACTCCGAAATCCTCTCTTACAGGAATTTTGATCTCCCTTGAGCGCAGAAAGTTAATAACAAAGAAAGAATGGGGCAGGACCAATATAATTGAACTTTCTGAGTGGTTCTTATCTAAAAAAGAACGTTCTTAGTTGTTATTCCTTTTTTACCACCGTTTCCCTCCTATCGTTCGTTCACCTCTAGACTTTTCTATCGTTCAAGTGCAATGTGGTTTTGTCGGACGGCCCAATTTAGCGCCTGTCCAGAATGGGTAAGCAGAGTGTGGATTGTAACAGCAGAATGTGGAGATGAAATGAAAAATCAGTGTGTTAGGACTTATGAGGTTGCTGGAATGAAGTTTAAGGTTGCTTTAATCTCGCTAGCCGTTGTCTGCCTTCTTATGGCACCGGCTCTCTCGATGCCATCGGGCAAAGGTGACAATGGTGGCTATAGAGGATGTGCCGACGGAAAAAATCCTTTGCTTGGTAATCTGACACGCGAACAGCTTGATAACATGACCCTCAAACAGTTCAAGGATCTGCAAAGCAACGCGTCCTGCAATAGGACTGGCTGCCCCCTCGAAATGGCCGGATCAAGTCAACCCAATGGTCAGCTTGGAGCAAATCCAGGCCCCAATGGCGGCCATGGAATGAATGGTTTCGGAATGGACCGTAGATACGGCCCGGCTGACGGAGCAAGCGGATCAGACATGCTCCTCTTAATGGGCGACCTCAAGGCAGACAAGCTTCGGAATATGACCATCAATCAGATCCTGGAGCTCAAGAAAACGAAGATGCAGCAAATGGACAATATGACACCAGACCAGATCAATGAGCTGCGCCACAAGAAGCTAGACGAAGTGAATAATATGACATTAAGCCAGATAAACGCGGCACGCAATGAATCAAGAGAGGTGGCGAGCATCCTGGATATGGTCGGAATGAAGAGAGGGGCACCGGAACACAATGCAAGGACCTGGATTCCTCAAAGACCTGAGCAATAAAATCAACCTGTAAAACCTTACAATGGTTTTAACCCTCAAACAAAAAGAGGGGGGATGACGGCCGGGCTTATTGCCGGCCATCTCCCAGGTTTCATGAGGCCCGTCGGGCGGGCGCATAAGGACTGAGCAATTAGTCTTTTAAATTAAGAAGGCATAAATAGAAGACCGATCTCCATCGCAAAGGCGATTTGGAGCTTATGATTAGCTGGCAATGGCCTGTAGAAAAGGCAAGTCTCGAAGGTCGGACAGAGTGATTATGAGGAAAAGGCCTAAGGGTCGGACGTTATTGGCAGGCGAATCCTGATGATTGATATTTGCAGAGGAGCTTTATACGCGGGGCTGGCGGGTTTGTTGTTCTTAGGTCTGACCGGCATGTGCCTTGCAGATCCGAATCAGAACCGAAGCATGATTGATGAGAATATCGCGCGAATGTGCCCCAGTGGAGAAGAAGGAATCGGTTGCAGGCAGAATGCGGGTTTTCCGATGGGAGTTCCAGTGGAGGTCCTGCAAAGCGGACATGGATTTGCCTTTAAGGGCAATGAATCTCATGTCTTCAGGCTGAATGTAGAGGCTCTTCAGCCCCTTGAGCCTGATCATATTAGAAGCCTGCTGGCCTCCAATAAGAGCCTGGAGGAGATACGCAGCGAAATTCTAACAGACAAAGGAAGTGTGACATATCGCGGCAGTATGATGCTGGACAAAAGCATCTATCCTCTGACGGGAATAGAGGCTTCCACAACAGAAGACAATTCAATGGTGCTGAAAGCAAATCTGGCCGAAATCGACATGATGTCATATGGTGATGGCAATCAGATGGAAAGTGAGACAGAGACTGTCGGAACCATCAGCATGACCATATCTCCCTCGAACGGCAGCATGATCGGAAAGGGGGAGCTGAACCTTCGTCAGGGCACGCAAGCAGGACAATATTCCATCCTTCTTGAAATGGAGCCACGCAGGCACGACAAAGATATGAAGCCTCCTGAGGAAAGAGGCCCGGATAGATAGTCTCTGAGCATTTCGGCTCTAAATGGAGGTAGCTGCGATTCACAGATCATTATTCAAGCTGACGGGCCTGACCATAGCTTTGCTTTTGATCATCCCCTTTGCGGCCAGTGGTCAGTCAGGTCAGCTCTTTCTGAATGTCTATGTGGATGACAGCAGCGCCAGGAAGGCGCTTGTGGTCGGCAACATGGATGATCCCTCCGGCCTTGCTTTTCTGAACTCCTCAGAGCATATCTACGAGGAGAACGGCCAGCTTTATGCCGCTACAGATTCTCTTTTAAAGGAGGATGATCTGGGCTGGAAGCTTGATTTTCCGGTTAGCGGCCATTATGATGAGTATCATGCAGTCTTCTACATTCCCGGCGGATATGAGCTCCGCCAGATCAATTGCTCACAGGGTTTGGAGGTTCTCTCTTCAAGCTACAATGGCACTCTGGTGCTGGATGTGCAGGGCTTCGACCTTATCGATCCTGCGGTCAGCCTGAGCTATCGGGCTGCATGAATAAAGCTATACTTCCCTTTAATTGCGTCCTTTCTATAGATTTCTTTTTTAAGCGCATCTCCTCTTATTTTGTCTTAATATAGACCAGTGCCTTCAGTTCGATTCCTACGACCTCCGCCCTTCCACTCAAATGGTTTCATATATCCACAGCAATATTTTTGAGAACAACAAGATGTATCGGCACTCAACGGAGATTTGATCGATGGATGAGCAGGGGATGAAGATGATCTGGGCCGTCATAAGGCCGGAAGTTGTTGACACCGTGGTCAAAGCCCTGTCCAGAGAAGGCTTTGGAGCCATGACCAGATTTGATGTTTGGGGCAGGGGTAAGCAGAACGGCGTCCTTGTGAGCGGGCAAAGCTACGATATGCCTAAAACCGTGCTGATGTCTGTGGTGATGGACGCTGACGCCGATGAGGTGGTCAGAATCATCGAGGACAATGCGCGTACAGGCAGCATAGGTGATGGTAGAATATTTGTGACCCCTGTTTTGCAGGCCCATACCATTCGGACGGGCGAGAGCGGGCCATAGAAACGAGTGGAAAAGGCCTGCCCTCAGGCCCAAGTCACCGCTACATCGTCTGTCCTGTAGCCCGGCCGCACCTTCGAGTCTTCTAATCGCGTCTTCGTGCCGCTCTTGAGCATGATAAGGCCAGTATAGGCGATCATGCTGCCGTTGTCGCCCATAAATTTCTTGGGCGGCAAGAAGAACTTTGCATCCCGTTCCTCGCACATGATATTCATCATCTCGCCCAGCCTCTTGTTCGCTCCCACGCCCCCCACCAGCATTGCCTCTTTCTTCTCTGCATGAGCCATTGCTCTCTCAGTGACCTCTACCAGCATGGCAAATGCCGTCTCCTGCAGGCTGTAGCAGACATCGGCCAGCTCATGCTTCCTGGCCGCTTCCGTCGCTGCGGTTGAGAGACCCGAGAAGGAGAGATCCATGCCCTTTACGGTGTACGGCAGGGGGATGTAATTCTCTGCCTGGCGCGCCAATTCCTCCACTTTTGGGCCTCCTGGATGAGGCA
>CABMDX010000025.1 GCA_902385025.1 uncultured archaeon
AGCTCTGGATCTTTGATCTTCTCAGCCATGTCCTCCATTAGAAGTCCTGCCGCCTAAAGCATTCCGGCCCAGGCTTAAGAATGTTTTGGATTAGTACAGACAGCGGGCCAATCGTAAAAAAGGTTTGAACTAAAAACCGTTGATTTCCGGAAAGTGCCAGTTCAATCTGTTGCGATCATCACGTTGCTGGCTTTTATAACCGCATAGACCTCTTTTCCCTCTTTCAATCCGAGGCTCTCGGCTGAAGCTTTGGTGATAATGGATACTATTTCGCCTCCTTCAGGCAGACGAACTGTAACCTCGGCATTCACTGGGCCTTTGATGATGCTCTTCACAGTTCCTTTTAAGATATTGCGCGCACTTATCTTCATGGTCGAATCCTCTCTTTTTTGCAATATGTTAGGCTTTCATTGGTATTAAGCTTTGTCCCGTCTACCAGCTTGCGTTTTTTTTTGCCTCCCAGCTTTCCAGGCGGATGTATCGCTTCCGTCTCGCTTTGGCCAAGTTTGTTTGCAGAAATAGCCATCATATCCTGCAAAGCCAATACATGCGTATCGCCGTACCCTGAGTCTATGTTTTTGGCTGTGGCATGCTTCGTCAGAGCTGGAACTGCCCTTTACGCATTCAGGAAAGAAATATCGAGATGGATCTGCCCTCAAGTCGCAATTCGCGGAAAAAGTAGATATGATACATCCACCAAGCAGGTGAGTTGATGCCAAATTATAACGTCCTGCTGGAGGGTGCCTGGCTGGTCAGAGATGTCAAGACTGAGGATGACGCCATCGGTGTGGCCATTTCTGAAGCAGGCAAGCGACTGAACCAGAGAAAGATGGACTTCGTAGAGGTGGAGATGGGTCAGTGGGACTGCCCGGAGTGCAGCGAGCCGCTGGCGGGAGTCTTTCTGGTCGCCAGCACTGCTCTGGTTGCTCTGCTCTTCGAGATCAAGATCTTTAACGCAGAGAGCGAAGAGCATGCCGGGCGCATCGCCAAATCCACCATAGGAAAAGCCCTGGGGGCCATACCGCTTCGGGTTCTGGAAACAGACGAGATCAATTAGCCCCTATCAAAATGGCCTTCATTTTTTGTCCCTTTTGATGCTGCCAGCAGACCCTGATGTCCTCTGGCCAGAAGGTGCCCCAAGTCCCAGCGATCTGGCCAGGTCCCTCAGATCTCTTTTGCCAGATCTTGGGGATTTCGCTGCCTTTGGCCTTGAAACGCTATGGACTGGTCTATTCTCCAGGGGCATTTCTGGCGCTCTTTTGATCTTCCATTCCTTGACCTTCTGCTCGATATGGGAGCGGCCTTGCTTTGCATCTACTACTATCAGTTCTTCTCTCACCCACAGAGGAAGGAACAGATTGACGCTGCCAAGCCCCGTGTCCGCAAACCTGCGGTCGCAAAAGAGCAGAACGCCATGCTCAGATTCTGCGCGAATCACCCTTCCGGCGGCCTGGAGCCCGCGATTGATGGCTGGCAGAGTATAGGCGATGAGCATGCCTTTTGTCCGCCCGTATTTCCGGGTGTAATAGCTATTGATCTCCTTTTGAATTTCATCATAAGCTGCCAGCGGCAGCCCCACCACTGCCACACCATTCAGGGCTTCGCCTTTGTAATCGATTCCTTCCGCCAGCTTACCGCCGCATACTCCAGTCAGCACACCCCCGCCCTTCCGGCCAAGTGTGAAGAACTCTTCCAGAAGGCCAGGCACCTCGTCAGAGCTGCGCGGCTCAATGCATAGCTTCTTTCCCACCTTCCGGGATGATGCCAGGCAGACCTCACGGTAGTTGTTCATCATGGGGTAAGAGGTGAAGAAGACTGCCACATTTCCGGGAACGCATTCAATTATCGATTTAATGTGCCCTGCGATCTCTTCCCGAATATCCGCATCTTCCCTGCTCTCAAGCTGGGTTGTCGCTTTTGATGAGACAAGAAGCAACCGATTTTCTTTTGGAAATGGATTGGGCAGGCTGAGCTTTTGCGCTCTCTCTTCCTCACCCAGGCAGTAAAGCTCGTAGGCCTCCAGGGGCGAAAATGTGCCTGAGAGCATCACAGTGGCATTGATGTTATCGGTTACACGGCGAATTGTGATCGCAGGATCGATGTTATTGACCTCCAGGCGGGCCGTCTTTCTACCACCCGTGCTGCTCACCACGACCTTCCTCTGGAAAGAGAGATCTTTTTCCGCCTTCTCAGCATCCTGCAAGAAGAGCAGCACGAGCGCCAGGCTTGGCTGAATTTCACCCTGCAGGTTTTCGCGGTCTCCTTCAGCCAGATTCAAATCCGCTACCGCGACTGCTACATCCGAGAAATTGGAGAGCGCTGCATCGATGTCCTCCAGTCCATCATAGAGAAAGGACCGAAAGATATCCGCATCCAGCAGGGCCTCACCCTCCTGCATTCTCTCTTGCTTGCTATTCAGGAATCTCTTCAACCTCGGAAGAAGAAGGCGAATGACCCTGATTCCTTCGCGTCTCCATGAGGCGCTATCTCTTGACTCCTCCAGCCTTGCTTGGGCAAGTGTTCCCTCGAACTTCTCAACCTCCCTTTCGGCCAGATCGATCATGCGCATGGTCAGGAGGCGCGAGTTCATGGCGCGCACGGCATCTCCGAGGTTATGAGCCTCGTCAATGATGAGGGTGACCTTCTCAGAGTCCATCTCCAGCCATGAGAATATGATATCCTGAAAGTCGGGGCTGAAGAGATGAGAGTAGTTCATGATCACAATATCGCTATTCTGAGCATAGAGGCTCATGATCTCATAAGGGCAGATGCCCTGACAGGAGTCCGGCAAGCTGGAGGGGGGCGTGACCTTCTTTTTCAGGCTCTCCACCACTTCCAGAGCAAGCCCCGATCTGCGGAAGTGGACCTTTCCATTCAGCTCGAAGCCTTCCCGGCTTCTGAGATAATAGGGGCAGAAGGTTCTGTAGCCCGGTTCCTCCTCCGGCAGGCTGTCAGCAGCAGGATCATAGATGCTGGCGTTGCTTTTGCCGATTCTGGAGGAGACATAATTCTTTGTCCACTCCCGCAGTCTGGAGCAGCCGGCATAAACGCTCTCTCCCCGAAATTCTGCCTCCAGCGGACAGATCTTTTGCTTGCCCACCATATAGGCGATCTCCGGCTTATGGCGGGTTTTGGACCAGATCCTGTTGATCTCGTCGATGTAGATGTCGATCTGAGAGACTGTGCGAACGGCCACTATGATCTTTCCCGGAGCCGCAGCCAGTGCCGCGCATATGCAGCTCGTCTTGCCTGTACCCGTGGGCGCGTCGATCATAAGCACGCCCTGGTCTCCTTTGTTCACCATGTCGTAGACCGCATCAAGCATTTTATCCTGATAGGGCCTGAGGGACTCATAAGGGAAATAGTCCAGATACACGAAAGAAAAGATGTCCCTCGTAAGAGATAAATGCTATCCACAGGGCGAAAATGGAAAGATTGAAATTGTCCAAAGTTGCCACTATAGTTATAGCATTCGATCTCGAAATTTTATGAGCAGCAATGAAGGTGAATTCGGTGGGGAAAATGATGAGGGAGATAATTGTTCCGGTTATATTGATTGCAGCAGTCGCCGTCACCATAGCGGCATCAGCTATGAGCGGCACTGAACTGAAAAGCAAGATCGATCAGAGTCGCGTTCAGACCCTCACAACAAGTGCAGATGAAAAAAGATTGGAGGATAAGATGGCGGAGGCTTTGAAGGCATATGTGGGCAAAAGAGCCGGCAATTTTGATAATGCTGCCATGAGCCCCGATCCGGCAAACAATTCCAGAATATCGAATTCCACTTTTCTTAATTCATCTGCGGCCAACGCTCCCGGGCTAAGCTCATCCGAGAATAATGCCACTGCAAATGGCCAATTAGCGCCAGTTCAATTGGGTGAAAAGGTCACAGATGATTTGGAGAATAAGATTCCGGGCGGAGCCTCTGCCGCTAATAAGATTCCCAACAGCACAGCTCCTGAGGGAGTGGGCAGCAGCTCCAGGGCAAGCTTCAGCGGCTACTACGGCATTGTAGCCTCCCGCCATGAGACTGGAAAGAGCGATGTGAAATCCAGTACGCTTCTGAACGGCACCTTCGAGATGGACAAGTCGGTCAAGTTCCAGGACAGAGGCTTCAAGACCGGGGGAATCTGGCATATCTATGAGAACAGAAGCCCTCATGATCATGATTTTGCTTGCTCTAATCATGGTTTTTTCAGTATCCGGATCGACACTTTCCTCAGGAGAGGGGCCAGAGGTCTTGTGGAGCAGGACCTTTTGAGGGCCTTATGATGATGGAGTCTGGTCTCTGGAAGAGACTCTGGATGGGGGCTATCTCATGGCAGGAAACACTGCAAGCCTTGGCCAGAAAAGCGATCTGTGGCTGATCAAAACGGATAGCGAAGGAAAAATGCTCTGGAACCAGAGCTTCGGAGGATCTGGAGAGGATGTCGGATACTTTGCAATGCAGACAAGAGACGGCGGATGCATTGTCACAGGAAGCAGCGCATCGTACGGCATGGGTGAAGAGCGGATCTGGCTCCTGAAGACCGATAGCAATGGAAGTCGCATCTGGGACCATATCTTTGGCGGCTTTGTGTCCTCTTCGGGCGACGGAGGGTGGTCGGTTGGCCAGACCGATGACGGTGGCTATATCGTGGCTGGCTATACAAAGTCGCAGGGATCAGGACAAAAGGATCTCTGGCTGCTCAAGACCGATGAGATGGGACATGAAACCTGGGACAGGACCTTTGGGGGAGCAAAGGATGATGTGGGCATGTCTGTGCTCCAGAGCAGGGATGGCGGATATATAATCGCGGTGAGGACGGCATCGTTTGGGAGGGGCCAAGACGATATGTGGCTTCTGAAGACGGACTCCAGTGGACGGGAGCAGTGGAACAGGACCTTTGTGGGGCAGAATGATGATGCTGCCTTCCAGGTGCAGGAGCTTGCCGACGGCTATGCTCTGGTGGGAAGG
>CABMDX010000026.1 GCA_902385025.1 uncultured archaeon
ATTTGTCAAAATCCAAAATCGCTACCGATCGGCTATGCGGTTGCAAGTTTACCTTGCAGGATTTAACGTAGAAGATATCATCAATTCAGCTCAATGATGCTGGTTATGAGGAGCTAAACACGTACCACGAAAAAAACATTTATATCGAGATGGTTTGCATTAAACCGTTCAGGAGGGAAAAATCATCTTATCGTTTGGGCCTATCGTGGTATTAGCTTTCTTATCATTTCTCTTTTTAATTAATATAATTCCCCGGAGGATTTTCTGATGCACAGGCTGGCTTGCATAGCACTGCTCCTGGCGCAAATCTCCATCGCAAGCGGAGTCCCATGGTTCGGATTGGTTCCGACCTACTCTGATGGACGTGTTCTCCAGGAGAGCCGCAACATGAGCTTCAGCTTTGAGCAGAATGTAACTGGCCAGATCGCGCCAGTAGCTTATCGTGGCAGGACCCTGAGCCCCTATCATTCTGCTTATGAAGATGTGTTGCTCGATGAGGTTCGATTGAAAGAGAGGACTTCTGCCAGAGAGGGGCGCATCAGATCGGAAGAGCTTCTCAAGCTATTCTCCGGCGCCAATAGCTCACAGGATGCCGCCGTCTACAAGCCCGAAGAATCGGATATCTTTGCCATCGACTCTTATGAGAATTTGCCTGTCAAGATCGACTATACAAAGAGCATGAACTACTCGGGCATTGGGATCAATGACAGGGATTCCATTGGGAGTAGCCGTGACTTTATAGGGTCGAGCTTCCTCTACAATCATGAATTCTCAAAGAAGCAGATTCTCAGCAGCAAGCTGGATCGGCTGAATATCACTGATGAGGCCGCACAGCCTATGCAGATCAAGGTCACCAGGGATACGCAGCATAACCTCAAGACGCATAGCACAGGCATTGCCAGCTTCAAATACCTGCAGGTGGATGCCAATGGCGACATCCTGAATGAGGGAGATGAGCGGTATGTGGGAACTTACGACCTGGCCAAGAACCTGCGCATGAAGTCGCAATATAATCTGATTCGCAAGAATGACGATTGGCTCCCCTGCTGCTCGGGTGGATTTGAGAGCATGAACCTGATGGACCAGAAGCCTTTCAAATCGGCTAAAGGTGTCTTCGACTGCAGTTGCTTCGTCGTGCCAGCAAAGGCCCAGTTCCAGAGATAAGGTTTCAGAGTCCCTTTGGTCGCGCGGACCAAAGGGCAGAATCATTTTCGGATATTTGAGTGCCAGGCAGTCTCACAAGACGAGCCTGCACGCTCCGGGCATTTTGGCAAGAGCGGCTCGAATACTTTCAAATGACTGAGGGTATCGGCAACAAATCCAAATCCGCACGAATTGATTTCATAAAGACGTCTTTGATAAGTCTGGAAATTAATTGGCAATCAACTGCTATACCTTCTCATAGACCAGCTTGAGCCTGTCTCCGGTCCAATCGAAGGCTGGCACGCTCTTCCGCTTTTGCCCCGCCTCTCGCAGAGCCTGCACCACCAGAGGCACAGTGATGGTGGCATCAGAGAAGACCTGCGCCTTGCTTGCTTCCTTCTTAACCTTGCCCCAGGAGACAGCTTCCTCGAAGGTGCAGCCCGACAGCCCGCCCCAATGGGGTGCATCTGTAGTATATTGCAGTGCATAGCTGTGCCCTCCTGAGTAGTCTCCTATCAGCTCGGCGATGACCTCGGTCTGCTGAATGAAGTTCTTTGGAACTCCGCCGCCAATGTAAATTACTCCGGTCTTTCGAGACTTCTCCACCATTTGCGTGATCTCATCCACGTCCTTTATCTGATCGACGAGGACGCTGTGCCCTTCGCGCAGAGCCATGACCATGCCGATGCCACAGGAGCTGTCGCCAAGAGCCGGGACGAAGATGGGCACTCCTGCTTTATGCGCGGCTCCCAGGATTGTGGTCTCCGGCAACCCCTTGCCAACCATGTTCATCAGCTCGCGCGAGGAGTGGCGGCGAGCGGGATCTAGGCTTTTCACAAAATTCGATATGTAGTTGTCCGCTTTATGGAGCTCTATCTCCGAGACGAAGACGTCGTAGATCCGGTCGATCTTGCATTCATTGAGATATGCATCATCTGCACAGGCGCTGCCATGGTAGTGTATAATCCCCAGGCCCTCGCAAAGGTCATGAAATAGATTGGCTCCGGTGCTGACAAGACAGTCCACCTTTCTCTCTCTTATGAGGTAGGCGATGAACTCGCCGAGGCCTGCCGGCACCATTGCGCCCGCAAGGCCCAGGAATATGGTCACATCCTCAGCCAGCATGCGCTCCCAGACACGCAGGCTCGTTCCGAGCTGCCCTCCCTGAAAGCCCAATTTTCCCATATCCATAACCAGGTCGGCTACACCGCGACTTTTCATGGGTATGGTAGTTCTTATCCTCTCATCGGCACAGATAAAGCCATGACCGTGATCCATGTCATTCTCTCCCAAAGTTCTCTGATCAAACGTCACGGTGATGATAAAAGATTATCCGTCTTTTGGCATGTCCTGCATGAAGCTTTATATACCAAAAAGGTCTCTAAAGCAAAGTTCGATACGACTGTTCGATGCTGCTTGCCCGGCTTTATGGGGGTGGCATATCCTATGATCGCATTTGATCATCTTATCTTTGGCGAAAGGGGTTGTTGCATTGAAGGCATATTCAGAGGTGGGGGCAGCTTTCAATTGGATGGCTGAGAATCATGTGGACGGCTGAGGATTCTTTGGAGCTCTACGGAATAGAGAATTGGGGCAACGGCTATTTTTCAGTTAATGACAAAGGGAATATTATAATACTCCCTAACAGGGACCCTAAAGAGAATGTAGACATCATGGATCTCATCGAGGAGATAGAAAGGTCAAAAGATCTGGAATTCCCGGTGCTTCTGCGCTTTCCTCAGATGCTTGAAGACCGGATCGATGAGATCACGGGAGCTTTCCTCGTTGCAATTGACGAGTTCACATACAAGGGCACCTACCAGCCTATCTTTCCCATGAAGGTCAACCAGAGAAAAGAGGTCATCGAGTATATCATCAAATATGGTGCCCAATACGGAATAGGTCTGGAGGTAGGCACCAAGGCAGAGCTTCTGGCAGCGCTCTCCCTCGGCCTTCCCAGAGATGCTCTGCTCATCTGCAATGGCTACAAAGATGAGGACTATTTGCGTCTGGCCTTGAGCATTCATAACATCAACAACATTATTATCGTGGTCGATCTTTTTGAGGAGATTTACGACATTTTAAAGTATGCCCTGGAGATGGGGATAGTTCCGCGCATCGGCATGAGGGTGAAGCTCTTTGCCCGGGGCTCGGGACGCTGGGTGGAATCGGGCGGAGAGTCTGCCAAGTTCGGACTGTCCACAAGCGAAGCCCTGGAGCTGATGAAGATTCTGAAAGAGAAGGGACTCATGGACAGCCTGAAGATGATCCATTTCCATATCGGCTCTCAGATCACAGACATTCGGACCATTAAAAACGCCATGAATGAGGCGGCGCGCATCTATGCCAAAGCGCGCAAAATTGCCAACATTCAGTACCTGAACGTGGGTGGCGGCCTCTCTGTAGACTACAACGGCTCAAATACAGCCACGCCCTCCAGTGCAAATTACACCCTTCAGGAGTATGCCAACGATGTGTTCTACACAGTGCAAAAGATCTGCGAGGACGAGGATGTTCCCTGCCCCACCATTGTCTCCTATAGCTTC
>CABMDX010000027.1 GCA_902385025.1 uncultured archaeon
CGGCACTCTCTTTCTGCGAGGGCCTTGGCAGCTCTTGGCTCCTGAGATAAGGCCTTATCATTTTGCGGATCATCGCCCTTCGGATCATCTGGACGGCCCCGCGTCTCCAGCCACTTCAGCCTGGCATTTGCTGGAGCGCAGACCTGCACCAGATGGAACTCCTCGGCATGCGTCTGGAAGTAGCTCGCCTCTTCCACAGAGCGCAGCCCGTCCACTACCACGATCTCCTTTCCTGTGGCCAGGGCGTTCTCGAATGTTCGGATCGCCACAGCCGCGGGCCCGTATCTGGCACGAAGGTCATTGCCGATGCGGCCCAGATTATTATCGGTAGGCTCCAGGCCCTGAAGGGCAGCTTCCTTGCGGATGACATCGCCCATAACCACCACTGCCAGGCCAAGCTGCCTGGCTATCTGCGACGCCTCGCCCTTTCCCGAACCCGGAAGGCCCACAAAGCCGATGATTCTCAATTCTGCTCACCATACCTGCGAGTTAATGAAGCGCCTCTAGCTTATTTAGCTTTCCAGGCGATCTTCGGGGGCGCCCTGACACGCACCTTCACGAGCTTTCTTGCCTCCAGGGCCATATCCTGCAAAAGCTGCACATGGACCGGGGAAAATGCCGGTCCGCACTCTCGCGGCTGGCCCTGTTGCAGGACAAAGCATTCCAGATGGGATGAGGGGTGCTCCTTTGTCATCTCCAGAAGCGTGCCTGCGATCTCGACCACCTCGGATAGAGAAGGCGCATCTGGAAAGACTGTTGTTCGCACATCCAGAGGAGCTCCATGCTCCAGGCAGATCCTCAGGCTTTCATGCACTCTTGCTGCAACTCCTCTGCTGCCCGTGCCCGTGGCTCTGCTGTAGCTGGGCTCTTTGAGTGGTGCTTTCAGATCCAGAAATATCCTATCCACCAGATCCTTTTGCAGCAGCGCCTCCAGCCGATCCGGATAGAATCCTGAAGTCTCAAGGCCTGTCGAGAGTCCGAGGCCCCTCGCCAGTTGAAAAAGCCTGCTGCAAGCCTCAGGCTGGACAAGCGGCTCGCCTCCGGAAAGAACGAATGCATCTACAAGAGGTCGTGTAAAGGCGCGATCGGATGCCTCATCCAGATTGATTTGGATGGGCATTTTCCGCTTTGGTGCATCCGTGGGGAGGATGCTTCTTTCGCCCTTCAATTGAGAAACGATCCTTGAGGCAGCACTGTGAAAGGTGACGCTGCTGTCCCCTGTCCGCAGCTCAAAGTTGTGGCAGTTTGGGCAGGAGAGAGGGCACCCCCGCAGGAATACTACCATTGCCGCCCGTCCCAGCCAGTCAACTGTGGAGAGAGGCACAATGCCCCCCAGGTTCATCAGCATCATATTATCATTGATTTTGCCTGCCTGAAGAGTCAACCGTCACTATTACCGGCCCGCCGGCAAGCTTTGCCAGCCTCTCTTCCAGCTCGATCTTCTCCTTTTCCGCCTTCTCAGAAAGAAGCGCCAGATCCTTGCGGCTCTGATCGAGCGTGGCCTCCAGGCTTTTTATGCTCTTCCTTTTCTCGCTCATTTCATCCTTGAGGCGCACAGCATCGCTGCTGTTCTCGGAAAGCTGGAGGCTGAGGTTTTGAACCTCCTCAGATAGTGCTCTGCAGAGGCTGCTCTTGCTTTGCAGGAGATTTTTTCGAATAAGCTGATCGATATGCTCCAGGGTCTTCTCCTTCTTTTTGTCCTTCAGGCCGAGGGCTGCCAAATGATTTCTCAGCTCCTCCAGGGAGCCTGTGATATCCCTTTCCTGGACTGCAGCCGACGCAAGGAAGAGCTGCTCGAAAACCTGGCCGTAGCGCAGATCGATCCTATCGCTGGAGCTCTGCTTTGAGATCCTGGCCAAAGCTTTTTTCAACGGTGCCACGAGGTCCGCCATCTCTTCCTCAGCCTTCTGCAGCTCCGAGCGCTTTTGCTGCAGCATCCCCCTCAGCTCATCACTCAGTCGTCCCTTCTCGCTTTCGGCGAGATCCCGATCCTGTGCCTGCATTTCGGCAAGCGATGAGGTCATGTGATTGAGGCTTGCCACATCTTTTGCCATCTTTTCCTTCAAATTTGCGATGCGAGAGAGGTTCTCAGTCGTTTTTGCGGCCAGATCTCGAGAGTACCAGATCTCCTCATGCGCCTTTCGCCTCTGGCCGATCTCTGCCTCCAGCTCGACAAGCAGGCGGCTGACGCTAGCAAGCCCGGAATTGATGCTCTCAATTTCCTTGGGAAAGAGAGCAGCTACATATCTCTGCGCTCGTCCGAAAGTGGTGATAGATCTCTCCAGACCCTTGACCATTGTCCAATGGTGCTCGGATGCGGATTCGATTGTCCTTGATCGTGGCGGCTCAAGCTTTTCAGCCAGGGATTGCATTTGCTTGATCACCTCGCTGCGTGCCGCAAGCCCGGCCCGCAGGAGCTTGGGCGGCGTGGGCTCTTGCGGCTCAGCCTGGTCGAGGGCCAATATATCATTTTCAAGAGACCTGGCTGCCTCCCCCAGGCCCGCATAGATGGCTGCAAGACGCGCCTAGTATC